>NZ_JAPCJA010000004.1:0-162121 GCF_027707745.1 Aeromonas sp. QDB23 | reverse complement strand
ACTTGCATGTGTTAGGCCTGCCGCCAGCGTTCAATCTGAGCCATGATCAAACTCTTCAATTTAAGTTTGGTTTGCGTTCATTCATTACCGAGGTAACGAACTTCAGCGGCTCAATGAATTGCTGAAATAAACTGTTCGACTTCTTATTGCTAAGAAATCGTCTTGGTCACTTCACCAGACATTGAAAATCAACAAAATTGTTTGATGTTCGATGCTGTGAGTGCCCACACAGATTGCTTGATTCAAATTGTTAAAGAGCGACGCAACAGTTCGTTGCTGCGGGAGTGGAATTCTACTCAACCGCCTTCTCGAGTCAAGCCTTATTTTCAAAGGCTTTTCGAGGTTATCGACTCAGGCTTTGCGTTGCCGCTTGCCCTGTCGATGGAGGCGCATTATAGGGAGTTGAATCTTTCTGGCAACCCCTCATCGGCAATAAAATTGCAAAAAAGGGCACTTTTTTAGTTATTCATATTCAACCACAGCTTTTATACAAACTTATCCACAGAAACAGGTTCCGGATTGCTAGAATGGCCGAAAACAAGGAGGCCAAGATGGACTTGCGACTGGGACCCTACAAGGGAAAACGCCCGCAACTGGGTAAATGAATCGCCCTTGGTTTTCTAGACACTCTGTTGCTGAAAAATAAACTGTGAATCGCCCCAGCATATGTAGATCCCTGCACGACACTGGTGGACGATATCGAGCTGGCCGACGATGCTCAAATGAAGTGAGCAGGCGATGCACCATTTCGCCAGGGTCAAGAACAACTCTTACTTGCTATATAGAAGAAGTTGAATAATGAGAGAAGGCAGTTGAGGCAGTTGAGGCAGTTGAGGCAGTTGAGGCAGTTGAGGCAGTTGAGGCAGTTGAGGCAGTTGAGGCAGTTGAGGCAGTTGAGGCAGTTGAGGCAGTTGAGGCAGTTGAGGCAGTTGAGGCAGTTGAGGCAGTTGAGGCAGTTGAGGCAGTATCAGGATTCCTTAAAAGAAAAGCCGGGACAAGCCCGGCTTTTTCTTTATCACTCAGCAGCTGCTTCAGCAGCGGCCGGGCGGTCTACCAGCTCAATATAAGCCATAGGGGCGTTGTCGCCAGCACGGAAACCGCATTTCAGAATGCGAGTATAACCGCCGGCGCGCTCCAGGTAGCGCGGGCCCAGTTCATTGAACAGCTTAGCCACGATCGCGTTGTCGCGAGTGCGGGCAAATGCCAGACGACGATTAGCAACGCTATCAGTCTTGGCAAGGGTGATCAGCGGTTCAACTACACGACGCAGCTCTTTTGCCTTAGGCAGAGTCGTCTTGATGATCTCATGACGAACCAGGGAGCTGGCCATGTTGCGGAACATTGCCTGACGATGGCTGCTGTTCCGGTTCAGTTGACGACCACTCAAACGATGGCGCATGACCTTATCCTTCTAACTAAATCTGTGAAACCCGTAATCTGGATTACTCGTCAGCGATGCTGGCGGGCGGCCAGTTCTCAAGGCGCATGCCAAGAGACAGACCACGGGAGGCCAACACGTCCTTGATCTCAGTCAGGGACTTCTTACCAAGGTTAGGAGTCTTAAGCAACTCAACCTCAGTACGCTGTACCAGATCACCAATATAGTGGATAGCTTCTGCCTTCAGACAGTTCGCAGAACGAACTGTCAGCTCCAAATCATCGACAGGACGTAGCAGAATCGGATCAAACTCGGGTTTCTCTTCTTTCTTCTCGGGCACGCTGACATCGCGCAGATCCACGAAGGCTTCCAGTTGCTCGGCCAGAATAGTGGCAGAACGACGGATGGCTTCTTCAGGATCCAGGGTACCATTGGTCTCCATGTCGATGACCAGCTTGTCCAAGTCGGTACGCTGTTCCACACGTGCTGCCTCAACATTGTAGGCAATACGAACGATGGGGCTGAACGCGGAGTCCAGCAGCAGGCGACCAATCGGACGCTCTTCGTCATCGTTGTGAACACGAGCAGAAGCAGGCACATAACCACGACCGCGCTGAACTTTCAGGCGCATGCTGATTTCAGCATTGGCACCAGTCAGGTGGCAGATTACGTGCTCCGGGTTTACGATCTCGACTTCATCACCGTGAGTGATATCACCAGCGGTAACGGGGCCTGTTCCAGACTTGGTCAGGGACAGAGTTACCTCGTCCTTGCCTTCCAGCTTCACAGCGATACCTTTCAGGTTGAGCAGGATTTCAAGAATGTCCTCCTGTACACCTTCTTTGCTGCTGTACTCATGCAGTACCCCGTCAATTTCGACTTCAGTAACTGCACAACCGGGCATAGATGACAGCAAAATACGACGCAGGGCGTTGCCCAGCGTGTGACCAAAGCCACGCTCAAGCGGCTCAAGAGTCACTTTCGCATGAGTCGGGCTAACTTGCTCGATGTCAACTAGCCGCGGTTTAAGAAAATCTGTTACAGAACCCAGCATTGTGTCCTCTCTTTAGAAGCTAGCTTTACTTGGAGTAAAGCTCGACGATCAGCTGTTCGTTAATGTCGGCAGACAGGTCGGAACGCTCTGGCAGACGCTTGAAAGCACCTTCCATTTTAGCGGCGTCAACCTCTACCCAAGTCGGCTTCTCACGCTGACCAGCAACTTCCAGGGAAGCTTTGATACGCGCTTGCTTCTTAGCCTTCTCACGAACGCAGATCACGTCCTCAGGGGAAACCTGGAAAGAAGGAATGTTCACAACGCGACCGTTTACCATGATGGCCTTGTGGCTCACCAGCTGACGAGATTCAGCACGGGTAGCGCCGAAGCCCATACGGTAAACAACGTTGTCCAAACGACCTTCCAGCAGCTGCAACAGGTTTTCACCGGTGTTACCCTTCTGACGGGCAGCGTCGCGGTAGTAGTTGCGGAACTGTTTTTCCAATACGCCGTAGATACGACGAACTTTTTGTTTCTCGCGCAGCTGAACACCGTAGTCGGACAGACGCGCTTTACGCGCACCGTGCTGACCAGGGGCGGTGTCAATCTTGCACTTAGAATCAATCGCACGAACACCAGACTTCAGGAAGAGGTCGGTGCCCTCACGACGGCTAAGCTTAAGCTTAGGACCGATATATCTTGCCATCTTCTTTCTCCAACAATCCTAGACCAAGTTGCTACTGCGTTATACGCGGCGCTTCTTGGGAGGACGACAACCGTTGTGCGGGATCGGAGTCACATCAGTAATATTAGTGATGCGGAAACCAGCCGCGTTCAGAGCGCGGATGGAAGACTCACGACCGGGACCCGGACCTTTGACCATGACTTCCAGGTTCTTCACGCCGTATTCTTTGGCGATCTCACCAGCACGCTCTGCAGCTACCTGGGCAGCAAACGGAGTGGACTTACGGGAACCACGGAAACCTGAACCACCAGAGGTAGCCCATGACAGAGCGTTGCCCTGACGGTCAGTAATGGTCACGATTGTGTTGTTGAAAGATGCATGAACGTGCGCAATACCGTCGCTCACTTGCTTTTTAACGCGCTTGCGAGCACGAGTCGGAGTTTTAGCCATTTTCTACCTTCCCGTTACTTCTTGATAGCCTTGCGCGGACCCTTACGGGTACGAGCGTTGGTCTTGGTACGTTGACCACGAACAGGCAGGCTACGACGGTGACGCAAACCACGGTAGCAACCCAGATCCATCAATCGCTTGATGTTCATGGAAATCTGACGACGCAGGTCACCTTCAACGGTGAATTTCCCTACTTGTTCACGCAGACTCTCGATCTGAGCTTCGTCCAGGTCTTTAATTTTCACATTCTCAGCGATACCGGCTGCGGCACAGATGGCCTTGGAGCGGGTACGACCGACGCCATAAATCGCAGTCAAAGCGATGACTGCATGCTTATGGTCAGGAATGTTAATGCCAGCGATACGGGCCACTATTCACTCCTACATATAGTAGATTACGACCACCACAAAGCCCGTGAGCGGATACGTGGCGGTCAACCAATACACAACAAAAGTTGGCTGGCTATATTAGCCAGCACAACTATTTGTTGCAAGTACTAACCGTAAAAAATTAGCCTTGGCGCTGTTTATGCTTTGGCTCGCTGCAAATCACACGCACCACACCGTGACGCTTGATGATTTTGCAGTTACGGCAGATTGCCTTAACGGAAGCACGAACTTTCATTGCTTAACTCCGTAACTACGCCGACCTTTAGCGGCCGTAGCCCTTCAGGTTGGCCTTCCTCAGGACGTCGCCATATTGATGAGACATCATATGGGTTTGTACCTGAGCCATGAAGTCCATGATAACTACCACGATAATCAGCAGCGAAGTGCCACCGAAGTAGAACTGTACGTTCCAGGCAGTCATCAAGAACTGGGGTACCAGACAGATAAAGGTTATATAGAGCGCACCTGCCAATGTCAGGCGAGTCATAACCTTATCGATGTAACGTGCTGTCTGCTCGCCCGGGCGAATCCCCGGGATAAAGGCTCCACTCTTCTTCAGATTATCTGCTGTCTCGCGGGGGTTGAACACCAGCGCGGTATAGAAGAAGCAGAAGAAGATAATGGCTGCTGCATACAGCATCTCGTAAAGCGGTTGACCCGGCTGCAGGACCATAGAGACCTGTTGCAGTATATCAGCTACTTTACCCTCGCCCTGACCAAACCAAGAGGTAATGGTCCCCGGGAAGAGGATGATACTGGATGCGAAAATCGCAGGAATCACACCGGCCATATTCACTTTCAACGGCAGGTGTGTGCTTTGCGCGGCGAATACCTGGCGGCCTTGTTGACGCTTGGCATAGTTAACGACGATACGACGCTGACCACGCTCTACGAACACCACAAAGTAAGTCACTGCGAAAACAATCAAGCCCAGCAACAACAACAGCAGGATGTGCAATTCCCCTTGACGTGCCTGTTCGGCCGTAGCGCCAATGGCATGCGGCAGACCAGCAACGATACCCGTGAAAATAATCAACGAGATACCATTACCAATCCCACGCTCGGTAATCTGTTCACCCAACCACATCAAAAACATGGTACCGGTGACCAGACTTACAACCGCTGTGAAATAGAAGCCTAAACCCGGATGAGTCACGAGTCCATGCATCATATTCGGCAGACCGGTTGCAATACCAATTGCCTGGAAAGTTCCCAAAACCAGCGTGCCCCAACGGGTATATTGGCTAATCTTGCGACGGCCGGATTCACCTTCTTTCTTGAGTTCAGCAAGAGCGGGGTGAACCACAGTCAGCAGCTGGATAATGATCGACGCCGAAATGTACGGCATGATCCCCAACGCAAGAATAGAAGCACGCGAGAGTGCACCACCACTGAACATGTTGAACATCTCAATGATGGTGCCCTTCTGTTGCTGGAACAACTCGGCCAGTACGGCGGCGTCAATACCAGGAATCGGCACATAAGAGCCTGCACGGAAAACGATAATCGCCCCGAGAACGAAGAGCAGACGGCTCTTCAGTTCACTCAGACCACCCTGTGCTTTAACATCCAATCCTGGTTTCTTAGCCATTGTACTGATTATTCCTCGATTTTACCGCCAGCGGCCTCGATGGCTGCACGTGCACCTTTGGTGACGGACAGACCACGAACGGTCACAGCACGGTCAATGTTGCCAGACAGAACAACTTTAGCGAATACGATGTTCTTAGTAACAACACCGGCTTGCTTCAGAGTGCTCAGATCGACCACATCACCTTCCACCATGGCGATTTCGTTCAGACGCACTTCGGCAGAAACCAAAGATTTGCGAGAGAAGAAACCGAACTTCGGCAGACGGATTTTCAAAGGCATCTGGCCGCCTTCGAAACCGTTGCGGACTTTGCCGCCACCGGAACGAGAGGTTTGGCCTTTAACACCACGACCACCAGTCTTGCCCAGGCCGGAGCCGATACCACGGCCACGACGTTGTTTTTCAGGCTTGGAACCAGCGGCCGGAGACAGAGTGTTCAGACGCATGCTTAGCCCTCCACCTTAACCATGTAATAAACCTGGTTGATCATGCCGCGTACGCAAGGAGTATCTTCCAGCTCAACGGTGTGACCAATGCGACGCAGACCCAGACCACGCAGAGTCGCCTTGTGCTTTGGCAGACGGCCGATAGAGCTGCGAGTTTGAGTTACTTTTACAGTGTTAGCCATGTCGCATTACCCCAGAATTTCTTCAACGCGCAGACCACGCTTGGCAGCGATCTGTTCCGGTGATTGACCGTGAACCAGAGCGTCTACAGTTGCGCGAACAACGTTGATTGGGTTGGTGGAACCGTAGGTCTTGGCCAGCACGTTGTGGATACCGGCAACTTCCAGAACAGCACGCATGGCGCCGCCTGCAATGATACCAGTACCTTGAGAGGCCGGCTTCATGAACACGGTGGAGCCAGAGTGAACACCACGCACCGGGTGGTGCAGAGTGCCGTTGTTCAGCTCAACCTTGTTCAGGTTACGCTTAGCCTGTTCCATTGCTTTTTGAATAGCAGCCGGAACTTCACGGGCTTTACCGTAACCGTAACCTACACGGCCGTTACCATCACCCACCACGGTCAACGCGGTGAAGGACATGATACGACCACCTTTAACAGTTTTCGAAACACGGTTTACTGCAATGAGCTTTTCTTGCAGTTCGCCGGCTTGAGATTCGACTTTAGCCATCTTCGACTCCTAGCTTAGAACTGAAGACCAGCGTCACGTGCGGCAGCTGCCAGAGCAGCAATGCGACCGTGATACTTGAAACCGGAACGATCGAAAGATACGTTCTGAACGCCTTTGGCAATAGCACGCTCAGCGATAGCTTTACCTACAGCGGTAGCAGCATCTGCATTACCGGTGTATTTCAGAGCTTCACTGATGGCTTTCTCTACTGTGGAAGCAGAGGCCAGAACTTCGGAACCGTTGGCTGCAATAACCTGCGCATAGATATGACGCGGGGTACGGTGAACAACCAGACGGGTGGCTCCCAGTTCCTGCATCTTTTTCCGAGCACGAGTAGCACGACGGAGACGAGCTGCTTTCTTGTCCATAGTGTTACCTTACTTCTTCTTAGCTTCTTTAGTACGCACTTGCTCGTTGGCATAGCGTACACCCTTGCCCTTGTAGGGCTCCGGAGCGCGGTAAGCACGGATATCGGCGGCGACTTGGCCAACCAGCTGCTTGTCGACGCCACGCAGAACGATTTCTGTAGCAGTCGGGCACTCAGCGGTCACACCAGCCGGCAGCGCATGCTCTACCGGGTGAGAGAAGCCCAGAGCCAGCGCAACAGCATTGCCCTTGATGGAGGCTTTATAACCTACACCAACCAGCTGCAGCTTGCGCTCGAAGCCTTGGGTAACACCGATTACCATGTTGTTGACCAATGCACGGGCAGTACCGGCCTGAGCGTCAGCACCAGCGATGCTGCCGCGCGGGGCGAACTTGAGTACATTGTCTTCTTTGGTCACTTCTACACCGGCGTGAATAGAGCGAACCAGAGAACCTTTACCACCTTTGATGGTCAGTTCCTGGCCGTTCAGAGTCACCTCTACGCCAGCAGGAATAGTGACGGGTGCCTTAGCAACACGAGACATTTCCTACCTCCTATTAAGCGACGTAGCAGATGATCTCACCGCCCATGCTTGCTTTGCGAGCAGCACGGTCAGTCATCACACCTTTAGACGTGGACACGATAGCAACACCGAGACCGCCCATAACTTTCGGCAGATCAGTAGTGCGCTTGTAAATACGCAGGCCTGGACGGCTTACGCGTTGGATCAGTTCTACAACTGGCTTGCCCTGGAAATATTTCAGTTCAATTTCCAGTTCCGGCTTCACGTCACCAGCTACGGAGTAGCCAGCGATGTAACCTTCTTCTTTCAGCACTTTGGCGATAGCCACTTTCAGCTTGGAAGAAGGCATGGAAACCGCAACTTTGCTCGCCGCCTGACCGTTACGGATGCGGGTCAGCATATCCGCGATCGGATCTTGCATGCTCATAAGTCTAACTCCCGAGATTCGTTACCAAGAAGCCTTCTTCAGGCCCGGAATTTCGCCCTTCATGGCATGCTCACGCACCTTGATGCGAGACAGGCCAAACTTGCGCAGGAAACCGTGCGGACGACCAGTAATATTGCAACGGTTACGCTGGCGGGACGGACTGGAATCACGGGGCAGCTGTTGCAGTTGCAGTACAGCATCCCAACGCGCTTCTTCAGAAGCGTTCATGTCAACGATGATAGCTTTCAGCTCGGCACGCTTGGTCGCGTACTTGGCTACCAGCTTGGCACGCTTTGCTTCGCGCGCTTTCATGGATGTTTTAGCCATAACCCTAACCTTACTTGCGGAATGGGAAGTTAAAGGCAGCCAGCAGAGCACGGCCTTCTTCATCGGTATTCGCGGAAGTGGTGATGGTGATATCCAGACCACGGACGCGATCGACTTTGTCATAGTCGATTTCCGGGAAGATGATCTGCTCACGCACGCCCATGGAGTAGTTACCACGACCGTCGAACGCTTTAGCGTTCAGGCCACGGAAGTCACGGATACGCGGTACGGAGATGCAGATCAGCCGTTCCAGGAACTCCCACATACGCTCGCCACGCAGGGTTACTTTACAACCTATCGGGTAGCCTTCACGAATCTTGAAGCCCGCAACAGATTTGCGAGCTTTGGTGATCAGCGGCTTCTGACCGGAAATGGCAGCCATATCGGCAGCAGCATTTTCCAGCAATTTCTTGTCAGAGATCGCTTCACCAACACCCATGTTCAGGGTGATTTTCTCGATCCGAGGGACTTGCATGATAGTCTTGTAACCGAACTGCTTTGACAGTTCATTTACTACATCGGATTTGTAGTAATCATGCAGTTTCGCCATCGTTAAACTCCAATTACTTCACAAGTTCGCCGGTGGATTTGAAGAAACGGACTTTTTTGCCGTCTTCAATCCGGAAACCAACGCGGTCAGCTTTGCCAGTGGCAGAGTTGAACAGCGCTACGTTTGATACATCGATGGGGGCTTCTTTGGTGACGATACCGCCAGCCTGACCCAGTGCGGGTACCGGCTTCTGGTGTTTCTTCACCTGGTTGATGCCTTCAACGATTACCTTACCTTTTGCAATCAGGACTTGAGTGACTTTGCCACGCTTGCCCTTGTCTTTGCCGGTAAGTACGATCACTTCGTCTTCGCGACGGATTTTAGCTGCCATCGTTCGACTCCTTACAGTACTTCGGGTGCCAGGGACACAATCTTCATGAACTTCTCATTACGCAGTTCACGGGTCACCGGGCCAAAAATACGAGTACCGATTGGCTGTTGGTTGTTGTTAAGCAACACAGCCGCATTGTTGTCGAAACGGATGACAGAGCCGTCCGGACGACGAACGCCTTTACGGGTGCGTACGACCACCGCGTTATACACATCACCTTTCTTCACTTTACCGCGAGGAATAGCTTCCTTGATGGAAACCTTGATGATGTCGCCGATGCCGGCGTAACGGCGGTGCGAGCCACCCAGAACCTTAATACACATTACACTGCGAGCGCCGGAGTTGTCGGCAACACCCAGCATACTTTGCATCTGGATCATCTTAGTGCTCCGCTTTGTTTACTTCTTATCCCTGATGGGATCTGGCTGCCTTCAAAAGGCGCGAAACTATAACACAGGATTTTTAGAAAAGGTAGCCTAAAAAACAAACGGCCCCTGAAGGGGGCCGTTTGGACTACAAAGTACCGATTAGGCCTTTTCTAAGATCGCAACCAGGGTCCAGGACTTGGTCTTGGACAGCGGGCGGCATTCGCGGATTTCCACGAGATCGCCTGCTTTACACTCGTTGGTCTCGTCATGCACGTGCAGCTTGGTAGTGCGCTTGATGATCTTACCGTAGATCGGGTGCTTTACCTTGCGCTCGATAGCAACAGTGATGGACTTGTCCATCTTGTCGCTGATTACACGACCTTGCAGAGTACGGATCTTGTCAGTCATTACGCACCTGCCTTCTCAGTCAGTACAGTCTTGATACGTGCGACGTCACGACGCACTTGTTTCAGAGTGTGAGTCTGAGCCAGCTGGCCGGTGGACGCTTGCATGCGCATGTTGAATTGCTCACGCAGCAGGCCCAGCAGCTCCTGGTTCAGTTCTTCGACGCTCTTTTGACGCAGATCTTGGGCTTTCATCACATCACCGTCTTAATTACGAAAGTGGTCTGAACAGACAGCTTAGCTGCGGCCAGGGCAAACGCTTCACGCGCCAGAGCCTCAGGTACACCGTCCATCTCGTACAGAACCTTGCCAGGCTGGATCGGGCAAACCCAGTATTCCACGTTACCCTTACCTTTACCCATACGAACTTCGAGGGGCTTTTCGGTGATGGGCTTGTCCGGGAACACACGGATCCAGATCTTACCTTGACGCTTAACGTGACGGGTCATGGCACGACGGGCTGCTTCGATTTGACGAGCAGTCAGTTGACCACGGGATGTCGCCTTCAGGCCAAAGGTACCGAAGGATACTTCGTTACCAGAGGTGGCCAGACCGCGGTTACGACCCTTGTGGGTCTTGCGGAATTTAGTACGCTTAGGTTGCAACATTTACCGAATCTCCTTACTTAGCAGCGCGGCGCTTGTTGTCACGCTTGGGCTTTGCAGGAGCTTGCTCTTGAGCAGCGGCAGCGTTAACAGCAGCCAGACCGCCCAGAACTTCGCCCTTGAAGATCCAAACTTTAACGCCGATCACACCGTAAGTGGTGTGGGCTTCAGAAGTTGCGTAGTCGATGTCGGCACGCAGGGTGTGCAACGGCACACGACCTTCACGGTACCATTCGGTACGCGCGATTTCAGCGCCGCCCAGACGACCGGAAACTTCCACTTTGATGCCCTTGGCACCCAGGCGCATTGCGTTCTGTACGGCGCGCTTCATAGCACGACGGAACATTACACGACGCTCCAGCTGGGAAGTGATGCTGTCGGCAACGAGTTTGCCATCCAGCTCCGGCTTGCGGACTTCGGAAATGTTGATCTGAGCAGGCACGCCAGCAATAGTGGCTACAGCTTTGCGCAGCTTCTCAACGTCTTCGCCTTTCTTACCGATGACAACACCCGGACGAGCGGTGTGAATGGTCACACGGATGCTCTTGGCCGGACGCTCAATGGTGATCTTGGACAAGGACGCGTTTTTCAGTTCCTTGGTCAGGAACTGGCGTACTTGAAAATCGCTGTACAGGTTGTCAGCGAAGTCTTTGGTGTTCGCGAACCAGGTAGAATTCCAAGGCTTGGTAATACCCAGGCGAATGCCATTAGGATGTACTTTCTGACCCATTGCTTATCTCCCAGCCTTAGCGTCGGATACCACTACAGTGATGTGAGCGGTACGCTTGAGGATACGATCCGCACGACCTTTGGCACGCGGACGGATGCGCTTCATGGAGGGACCTTCGTCGACCATGATAGTAGCAACACGCAGCGCGTCGATATCGGCGCCTTCGTTGTGCTCAGCGTTTGCAATGGCAGATTCCAGCACTTTCTTAACCAGCACAGCAGCCTTTTTCGGGCTGAAGGTCAGGATATTCAGAGCCTTGTCTACGGACAGACCACGTACTTGATCGGCTACCAGACGAGCTTTCTGGGCAGAAGTACGGGCATAACGGTGTTTAGCGATAGCTTCCATCATTTATCCCTTAGCGCTTCTTAGCCTTCTTATCAGCAGCATGGCCGCGATAAGTACGAGTCGGTGCGAATTCACCCAGTTTGTGACCGATCATTTCTTCGGTAACGAAAACCGGAACGTGCTGACGACCATTATGGACAGCGATGGTCAAACCGATCATGTTCGGGATGATCATTGAACGACGGGACCAGGTCTTAACCGGCTTTTTATCCCCGCTTTCCACCGCTTTCTCTACCTTCTTCAGCAAGTGCAGGTCAATAAATGGACCCTTCTTGAGAGAACGTGGCATGGTGATTCCTCTATGTTAACAATTACTTGTTACGACGACGTACGATGTACTTGTCGGTACGCTTGTTCTTACGGGTCTTGAAGCCTTTAGCCTTCTGGCCCCATGGGGACACAGGCTGCATGCCTTTGTTACGACCCTCACCACCACCGTGCGGGTGATCAACCGGGTTCATCGCCATACCGCGAACGGTCGGACGAATACCACGCCAGCGGTTTGCACCGGCTTTACCCAGTTGACGCAACATGTGCTCGGAGTTACCGACTTCACCGATGGTAGCGCGGCACTCGGCCAGAACTTTACGTACTTCGCCGGAACGCAGACGCAGAGTTACATAGTTACCTTCACGAGCCAGGATCTGGATGAAAGTACCAGCGGAACGAGCCAGCTGGGCACCTTTACCAGGCTTCATCTCTACAGCGTGAACGGTAGAACCAACCGGGATGTTGCGCATCGGCAGGGCGTTACCTACCTTGATGGCTGCATCAGCACCAGAAGCGATTGCGTCACCAGCTTTCAGGCCTTTCGGAGCCAGGATATAACGACGCTCACCGTCTGCATACAACACCAGAGCGATGTTAGCGGTACGGTTAGGATCGTATTCCAGGCGCTCTACTTTAGCCGGGATACCGTCTTTGTCGCGTTTGAAGTCGACGATACGGTAGTGCTGCTTGTGACCACCACCGATATGACGGGTAGTGATACGGCCGTTGTTGTTACGACCACCGGACTTGCTTTTGCTGTCCAGCAGAGCGGCAAAGGGCTTACCCTTGTACAGCTCTTGATTGACGATCTTGACGACGTGACGGCGGCCCGGAGAAGTAGGCTTGCACTTAACGATTGCCATTTTTGAGAACTCCTCTTACTCGGCTGCGCCCATGAAGTCGATGTCCTGACCAGCTTTCAGGGTCACATAAGCCTTTTTCCAATCGGAACGACGGCCTACACGCGCACCTGAGCGCTTGGTCTTACCCTTCATGTTCAGGGTACGGACGGTCTCAACTTCGACCTCGAACAGTTTCGCAACTGCAGCTTTGACTTCCGCCTTGGTGGCATCAACAGCAACTTTGAACACGATAGTGTTCTGCTTTTCTGCGACCATGGTGCTCTTTTCAGAGATGTGCGGAGCCTTCAGAACTTTCAACAGACGTTCTTCGCGGATCATGCCAGCATCTCCTCGATTTGCTTAACTGCGTCAGCAGTCATCAGAATCTTGTCGAAGGCGATCAGGCTGACCGGGTCGATACCGGCAACATCACGCACGTCGACCTTGTACAGGTTGCGAGCAGCCAGGAACAGGTTCTCATCGACTTCAGCAGTCACGATCAGAACGTCAGTCAGTTCCATCTCTTTCAGCTTGGCGATCAGTTCTTTGGTCTTCGGCGCTTCGATGCCGAATTTCTCGACAACGATCAGGCGCTCTTGACGTACCAGCTCGGACAGAATGCTACGGATAGCGCCGCGGTACATCTTCTTGTTTACTTTCTGGCTGTGATCTTGCGGCTTAGCAGCAAAAGTCACACCACCGGAACGCCAGATGGGCGAACGGATGGAGCCAGCACGGGCACGACCAGTACCCTTCTGACGCCACGGCTTTTTGCCGCCACCAGACACTTCAGAGCGAGTCAGCTGCGCACGAGTACCCTGACGGGCACCAGCGGCATATGCAACGACGACCTGGTGAACCAGAGCTTCGTTGAATTCGCGCCCGAAGGTAGTCTCGGAAACTTCAAGAGCGCTCTTGGCGTCTTTCATTACCAATTCCATTACTATCTCCTCAGACGTTACGCTTTGACGGCAGGTTTGACGATCACGTTGCCGTTGGTTGCACCCGGTACTGCGCCTTTGATGAGCAGCAGGTTGCGTTCAGCGTCAACACGAACCAGTTCCAGGTTCTGAGTCGTTACACGCTCAGCACCCATGTGACCAGCCATCTTTTTGCCCTTGAATACACGACCCGGAGTCTGGTTCTGACCGATAGAACCCGGAACGCGGTGAGACAAGGAGTTACCGTGGGTCATATCCTGGGTGCGGAAGTTGTGGCGCTTAACAGTACCAGCAAAGCCTTTACCTTTGGATGTGCCAGTAACGTCTACCAGCTTAACGTCAGCGAGAAGATCTACTTTCAGCTCGCTACCAACAGTGAAAGTTTCACCGTTGTTCAGGCGGAATTCCCACAGACCGCGACCGGCTTCTACACCAGCTTTGGCGAAGTGGCCAGCTTCCGGCTTGGTCACACGGCTGGCTTTTTTGGCGCCAGTGGTAACCTGAATAGCGTTGTAGCCGTCGGTTTCTACAGATTTGACCTGAGTTACACGGTTAGCTTCAACTTCGATAACAGTCACCGGGATAGAAACGCCATCTTCAGTGAAGATGCGAGTCATACCCACTTTGCGACCTACAAGACCGATTGTCATTGTTATCAACCTCTTTCCGTAATTAACCCAGGCTGATCTGGACGTCTACACCAGCTGCCAGATCCAGACGCATCAGGGCGTCTACGGTCTTGTCAGTCGGCTCAACGATGTCTACCAGACGCTTGTGAGTGCGGATCTCGTACTGATCACGCGCATCTTTGTTGACGTGCGGGGAGATCAGGACGGTGAAGCGCTCTTTGCGAGTCGGCAGCGGAATAGGACCGCGAACCTGCGCGCCAGTGCGCTTTGCAGTTTCAACGATTTCCGCAGTGGATTGATCAATCAGGCGATGATCAAAAGCCTTCAGGCGGATACGGATTCTTTGGTTCTGCATTGACAGAGCTCCAATAGATAAAAGAACATAAATCAACACCGCCCGACCGAGATTTCTCCCGCCAGAGGTGTGATTTTTCACGTTTCCTCCCATATCGGGAGGACTGTATGGCTGGTCTCTGCAAGCAGTAAACTCAGCAGCAGACATATCGTCTGGCTTACCTCATGGGTAAGCGGAGGGGATTATACGGATTTTTTCAATTTGCGCAAGAGAGGGCGAACAGATTGTGCACAATTTTCTGTGACAGATGGATCTCTGTCACTGCCCCAGAAAAGGCACGTCATGACAGGAATCACCTCAAGGAATGTCCGGCGTCACGACAAGCTCGTTAATGGGCTGATAGACTGCCGCTTTCTTCCGTTCATGACACGACAGCAATGATCAAAGATCAAAAGAAAGCCTACCAGTACGCACTCTGCGCCGTGGCGCTCTGGTCCACGGTGGCAACGGCCTTCAAGATTTCCCTCACCTATTTTGCGCCGGTGCAACTGCTGCTGGTTGCGGCGCTAACCTCGACCCTGCTGCTGGGCACCATAGTGCTCAAGCAGGGCAAACTGCCGCTGCTCTGCAGCTATCTGCGCAGCCGCCCGCTCTATTACCTGATGCTGGGGGTGATGAATCCCTTCCTTTATTACCTGCTGCTGTTCAAAGCCTATGATCTGCTGCCGGCCCAGCAGGCACAGACCCTCAGCTACACCTGGGCCATCACCCTCACGCTGCTCTCGGTGCCATTCCTCGGCCAGACCCTGCGCCGCCGCGACGGAGTGGCTATCGTGCTCGGTTATTTCGGGGCGCTGGTCATTGCCACCAAGGGGGATGTCTTCGGACTGCACTTTGACAATCCCTTGGGTGTTGCGCTGGTGCTGCTCTCGACCCTGATCTGGGCCAGCTACTGGATCCTCAATACCCGCAATCAGGGGGACCCCGTCGTCAGCCTGCTGCTTGGTTTCATTATCAGCCTCCCCTTCATCGTGCTCGCCACCTGGCTGCTGGCCGACTTTCAGCTGACCGCCTGGCAAGGCTGGCTGGGCGCCATTTATGTCGGGATCATCGAGATGGGATTTGGCTTCGTGCTCTGGCTGATGGCGATGCGCCATGCCACCAACACGGCCCCCATCAGCAACCTTATCTTCATCTCGCCATTTGCCTCGCTGGTGCTGCTCAACCTGCTGGTTGGCGAGGCGATCCACCCAGCCACCCCCATCGGGCTGGGATTGATCGTGGCGGCCTTGCTGATCCAGCAGCTGAGATATGGCAAGCGCTATCGCAAGGCGGCCACCACCACACCAGAGAAAGTGCTCTGATAACAAGTGGTCTGATAATGCAGAAGGGCGCATCCACCGATACGCCCTTCTTTCAATCCATCCACTCCTGCGGCTGGTGTTTCGGCAATCGCACCTCAACCAGCAGGCCGCCGAGATCCGAGCTCCCCAGCCGGATAGTGCCGTGGTGCTGGGCAACTATCTTGGCCACAATCGCCAGACCAAGACCGCTACCACCGACGGTGCGTGCCACATTGCCCTGGGTGAAGGGCTTGAGTACCCGGGCATAATCCTGCTCGGGAATACCGGGGCCATCATCTGACAGGCGCAAGCGCACCCAGTGACCATCGTCCTTCAATTCGGCATGCAGCCTGCTCGCCCCATAACGCAGCGAGTTGCTTGAGAGGTTGTTCAACACCCGTCGCATGCTGACCGGATTGCAGGCCACCCGCACCGCATCCTGCGGCAGCGCCAGTTCCACCTCCACCCCCTGTTCCGAGTAGATCAGCAAGGTATCGTGCACCAGCTGGGTCAGGTCGATCGGCATCAGGTCCTGCCCCTCATCAGGGCGGATATAGTCGATGAACTGATCGATGATGGCATTGGACTCATCAATATCGGAATTGATGCTCTCCTTGAGGTACTCGTCACCGGACGACATCATCTCGGTGGCCAACCGGATGCGGGTCAGTGGGGTGCGCAGATCGTGGGAAACCCCCGCCATCATCAGGTTACGCTCCTCGATCAAGCTCTTGATGGAGTGCGACATGTGGTTGAAGGTGCGGGTCAGCCGCCGCACTTCCCGTGACCCCAACTCCCCCAGCGCCTCGGGGAAATGCCCCTTGGCCACGGCCACCGCGCCAGCCTCGAGATCCTCGAGCGGGCGCACCAGCTGGCGGGCAAAGCGCCAGGCCGCAAACAGGGTGATCACCAGCAACACGCTCAGATAGATGATGAGGGGTTCGATATCATCATCTTCAATCTCGGTCAGCGGGATCCGCACCCAGATTTTGCTGGCCTGCGGCGGCTGGATCCAGATGATGTAGTGATCCTGGATCTCGACCCGCACCTTGGCCGGGCCGCCCAGTTCACGGCTGATGTTCTCCTCCAGATAGGGGTACGGCTTGGCATCGTTGAAGCCATGCTGCACCGCCTCGCTCTGGGTATAGATATCGGTGCCGGTCGTCACATAAACCAGCGCCTCGGCATCTTCACTCAGCGCCAGCTGCTCGGTATTGACCGGAAAGATCAGCTTGACCTGATTGGCCAGCAAGTGACTGATCTGCTTGACGGTGGGCGCCAGCAGATAGTTGTAGAAGGTGACGTAGGAGACCGCTTGATAGACCACCAGAACGGCGGCCAGAAACCAGAGCATGCGCGAGAACATGCTGCCGACCTTTTTCATGCACCGTCACCATCTGGTACAAACACATACCCCAGGCCCCAGACGGTCTGCAGGTAACGAGGCTGGGCCGGATCCTGTTCCAGCAGGCGGCGCAAGCGGGAAACCTGCACGTCGATGCTGCGCTCGGTGGCGGTATATTCGCGACCCTGGGCCAGATTCATCAGCTTGTCGCGGGAGAGCGGTTCGCGCGGATGGCTGACCAGCACCTTAAGCACCGCAAATTCACCGCTGGTGAGCGCCATCGGCTCACCATCACGACTTAGCTCGCGAGTCGCCAGATTCAGCTGGAAAGCCCCGAAGTTGACCACCTTCTCTGCAGCAGAGGGAGCCCCCGGCAACTCGACGGTGTGGCGGCGCAGCACGGCACGGATCCGTGCCAGAAGCTCACGGGGGTTGAACGGCTTGGGCAGATAGTCATCGGCTCCCATCTCGAGCCCGACGATGCGATCCACTTCATCCCCCTTGGCGGTCAGCATCAGCACCGGGATCTGGTTGCCCGCTTCGCGCAGACGACGGCAGATGGAGAGCCCATCCTCCCCCGGCAACATCAGGTCTAGCACCATCAGGCTGAAGTTTTCACGAGTCAGCAAGCGATCGGCCTGTTCGCCATTGGCCACGCCGCGCACCACGAATCCCTGCTCGGTGAGATAGCGTTCCAACAGGGAACGTAATTTCAGGTCATCGTCCACGACCAGGACCTTGTATTGCTGCTGACTCATTGCTTTGCCTCTTATTCTTTAGCTGCCCCCAATACTAGGGGGGGATATCACGGGAGCAAAGCATAAATATGTTACCGGTTATTACCCATCCCGAGAGCGTGACGGCCATCAAGTCGCAGACCTCGCCACCACCCTCTTGAGGGATCCAGCCAGACCAGTACGATTTATCTCGACAGAAAAGGGACAAAAGCTAATATTCCCGAGCAGTTAGCGATGATTACCCCTCTTTGACCAGGTCCGCATCACCATGAAGACAAAGCTGATCACCCGCGAAGGCTACAACAAGCTGAAAGAAGAGCTCGATTTCCTGTGGCGTCAGGAGCGCCCCGAGGTCACCAGGAAGGTGGCATGGGCTGCCAGCCTGGGGGATCGCAGCGAAAATGCCGACTACCAGTACAACAAGAAGCGGCTGCGGGAGATCGACCGGCGGGTACGATACCTGCGCAAATGCCTTGAAGAGCTGGGGATCGTCGACTATGCCCCCGCACAGGAGGGCAAGGTGTTCTTCGGTGCCTGGGTCGAAGTGGAAAACGAAGAGGGCGAGACCAAGCGTTTTCGCATCGTCGGTTATGACGAGATCTTCGAGCGCAAGGATTACATCTCCATCGACTCCCCCATGGCCCGCGCCCTGCTCAAGAAAGAGGTCGGGGACGAAGCCATCGTCCGTACGCCAGTGGGTGACGCCTGCTGGTATATCAACGAAATCAGCTACCCCAAATAGTCGGACTGCTGGCGGGCGGCTACCACAGGCACATCCTGAGTCACAGGTGCAGCGGCAAGATAAGCGCCCTCCCCTGCGGCCCCATCAATCTGCGTGACGGTGACCCCGGCGCAGGGTGGCATCCCGCTACACGACCCCATATAGTGCTCACACTTGGCGCCTGATGGCGCGGACTCGACCACAGAGGCCCTCAACAACATCATGATGCAAACCATAGAGAGACAGATTGCCGGTGAGCTCAATGCTCGCCCGGAGCAGGTGCAGGCCGCGGTGCGCCTGCTGGATGAAGGCTCGACCGTGCCCTTTATCGCCCGTTACCGTAAAGAGGTGACCGGCGGTCTGGACGACAGCCAACTGCGTACTCTGGAGAGCCGCCTAGGCTATCTGCGTGAGCTGGAAGATCGCCGTCAGGTGATCATTCGTTCCATCGAGGAGCAGGGCAAGCTGACCCCCGAGCTGGCCCGCGAACTGCGCGGCGCCGACAGCAAGACCCGGCTGGAAGATCTCTACCTCCCCTACAAGCCCAAACGCCGCACCAAGGGGCAAATGGCGATTGAAGCCGGGCTGGAGCCACTGGCCAACCTGCTGCTCACCGACCCCATGCAGGATCCCGAGCAAGCGGCCGCCGCCTTCCTCAATGTCGAATTGGGCATTGCCGACAGCAAGGCCGCCCTCGACGGCGCCCGCTATATCCTGATGGAACGCTTCGCCGAGCAGGCAGACCTGCTGGAGAAGCTGCGCGACTACTTGTGGCAGAACGCCACCCTGCGCGCCCGCGTGGTGGCAGGCAAGGAGCAGGAAGGGGCCAAGTTCAAGGATTACTTCGAGCACGACGAACCACTGCACAAGGCCCCCTCCCACCGGGTGCTGGCCATGCTGCGCGGCCGCAACGAGGGGATCCTCAATCTGGCGCTGGTCACCGGTGACGATGAGGGTGCCAGCCCCTGCGAAGGGATCATTGCCCACCATCTCAAGCTCAATCTGCAGAACCGCCCGGCCGACAAATGGCTGCAAGGGGTGGTGAGCTGGACCTGGAAGATCAAGTTGTCGCTGCAGATGGAGACCGAGTTGATCGGTCGCATCCGCGAATCAGCCGAAGACGAGGCGATCAAGGTATTCGCCATGAACCTCAAGGATCTGCTGATGGCGGCCCCGGCGGGCATGCGCTGCACCATGGGGCTGGATCCGGGTATCCGCACCGGGGTCAAGGTGGCGGTGGTGGATGCCACCGGCAAACTGGTCGATTACGCCACCATCTATCCGTTCGAACCGAAACGTCAGATTGATCAGAGCCTCAAGACCCTGAGCGAGCTGTGCCAGAAACACAAGGTCGAGCTCATCAGCATCGGCAACGGCACCGCCTCGCGGGAGACCGACCGACTGGTGAGCGATCTGTTCGAGCGATACCCGGCCGCCAAGGCGCAGAAGATAGTAGTGAGCGAGGCAGGGGCCTCGGTCTACTCCGCCTCCGAGCTCGCCTCTCAGGAGTTCCCGGATCTCGACGTTTCCATCCGTGGCGCTGTTTCCATCGCCCGCCGCCTGCAAGACCCGCTGGCCGAGCTGGTCAAGATCGACCCCAAGAGCATCGGGGTGGGCCAGTATCAGCACGATGTCGGCCAGAGCCAGCTGGCCCGCCGACTGGATGCGGTGGTCGAGGATTGCGTAAACGCGGTCGGTGTCGATGTGAACACCGCCTCGGTCGCCCTGCTCAACCGGGTTTCCGGCCTCTCCCAGACGCTGGCCCAGAACATCGTCGCCTACCGGGATGAAAACGGCGCCTTCAAGAGCCGTCAGCAGTTGCTGAAAGTGAGTCGACTCGGCCCCAAAGCCTTCGAACAGTGCGCCGGCTTCCTGCGCATTCGCGGCGGCAGCAATCCCCTCGACAGCTCGGCGGTACACCCGGAGTCCTATCCGGTGGTGGAGCGGATCCTCGCCAGGCTGGAGCAAACAGTGGAGAGCCTGCTCGGCAACAGCAGCCTGCTGCGCAGCCTGAAACCGGCCGACTACACCGATGAACAATTCGGCGTGCCCACCGTCACCGACATCATCGGCGAGCTGGACAAGCCGGGCCGCGACCCTCGCCCCGAGTTCAAAACCGCGACCTTCAAGGAAGGGGTGGAGAAGATCAGCGACCTGGTGCCCGAGATGGTACTGGAAGGGGTGGTCACCAACGTCACCAACTTCGGCGCCTTCGTCGATATCGGTGTTCATCAGGATGGGCTGGTGCACATCTCCTCCCTGACCGACCGCTTCGTCAAGGATCCCCGCGAGGTGGTCAAGGCGGGCGACATTGTGCGGGTCAAGGTGCTGGAAGTGGACGCCCCGCGCAAGCGGATCAGCCTGACCATGCGCCTCGATGAAAAAGCGGGGCAAGCTGCCCGCAAACCGGCTGAAACGCGCAACAGCAGCGCGGGCAACGCCAAGCCAAGAAATGAGCCGCGACAAAGTGCCCCTACGGGTGGTGCCATGGGCAACGCCTTCGCGGCGGCGCTCTCCAAAGCGAAAAAGTAACGAAGCCTTCCAGAAGCCCTCTGAATGCAAAAAGCCCCGCAAGGGGCTTTTTTACACGCGAAGTACAGGATTACTGGGCCAGGGCGGCAAGAATGCTCTCGGGCTCTCCATGCTGGGCCAGCACCTCCCGCAACCGGTTGAATGCCTTGCAGGCCTCTTGCGGATACTTGCCGTAAGAGACGACGCCGGTGTGGCTCCAGCCAGCCGCCAGCATGACTTTCTTCTTGAAATGGGTTCCTTCGGTTCCCCCTCCTCCGAGCTGCATCAGAAACTGCTCCATCTGCAGGTGGGGGGGCGGTACACGGGAGAAGGTGGTGAAATCTTCCGCTTTGACTTCATCGAAATGCATGACAGCTCCTGTGAAATTGGAATGGGCCTGATCTTCAGATTAGTTGCAAAACAGGTCGCACAGCTGAAAGTTTGGCGAGCGTGATTCAGATATGCAGGCTGAGGGACTGGTTAGCGGCCGGGCTGACGGCCTGCTGATAGCGTCCCGCGATGACGCTGTTGCGCTTGTCCATATAGGCGCTCAGCACACCGCCCGATTTCGCGCTCTGCTCGGCCATCAGCTCTTTGCGTGCCTTGGCTTCACTCGCGGCGGCGCTGCGCGCGACGGCCAGATCCTGCGCTGAAGGCTCGGCAGGCGCCAGTGCCGCAGAGCGGATCTGCTGCATTTTGGCGATGGTGGCGGCAGGATCACCGGGTACGGCACTGGTATCGATCTGGACTTCACCGCCCGTCGCATAACGCTTGCCATCCGGCCCCTGGGTAAACTGATAGGTGGGCGAGCTGGCGTACTCACCACCCGCTGACTGGTGGGCCTGCTCGTGGGTGCGTACCTCCTGATCACGCTCGATCAGATCCTGAACCTGCTGCTCTTGCCGCTGTTGCTGCTCCTGCTGTTTGGGATCTTGCTGTTTGCGCTGACCATCCTCATCGGTTGCCTCGACAAAGCGATTGTCTGGCAAGGTCGTCGGCGCCGGTTGCCCGGTTTCACGGCTGTTCTGGGAGCTCTGATTGCTGGAGGCCTGACCGGCTTTGGATTTCTCTTTCTGGGAGCCGACTTCGGATTCGGCACTTGAGGCTTGACCCTGTCGGGCCTGCGGGATCAGTTCTGCCCGGCGATTATCCGTCCTGGCCGCTTCCACCTGGGGTTGCAGCTGTGTCGGAATAAGGGGGGGCAGACTGACATTGATGTTCATCTCACACCCGGATGTCGATCAGGGTTCCCATCATATCGCTGGCGGTCTGCACTACCTTGGCTGAAGCGCCAGCCTGCTGCTCGGCCACCTTGAGATTGACGAGCTCATCGGTCACTTGCACCTGATCCCCGCTGGGGGTGTTGAGGCGGGCGATCTGATTGGATGCCTTGTCGGCAATCTGCTCGGCTCGCTGAAATCCCTGTACCCCGCTGTTGAAGGCAGAATCAATACGCATGATGTTACTCCTCTGGTCACAGCTTAATTATCCGCCAGACCAGAGGATTAATGAAGCTTGTCGGCTGTTTTTTAGCCAACAAAATCTCGAACGATTTCAATGAATTCGTCAGGGTGGGAGATAAAGGGTGCGTGTGAGGCCTTATTGAGGGTCACGCTGCGGCTGGCAGGGTAGAGATCATCCAGCAGCGGAATGGCCACCTTGGGCACCAATGAATCCAGTCGGCCATAGATCCGCAACCAGGGCAGATCCAGCTCCCGCAGCGGTTCGCGCAGGTCAATGTCGGCCAACAGCGTCAGTCCGGCCTCGAGTGCGGCAAACTGCGGCGACGGGCGCTCGGCCAGCCAGTGGCGCAACTGGCGGATATCGTCCCGGGCATGTTCGCTGCCCATCGCCTGGATCGCCAGAAAACGCTCTATGGTCTGGCGAAAATCCCCCGCCAGCATCAGGTTGAATCCGGTCAGTACCTTGGGGGCGATCCCCGGCCACTCGTCGCGGGCCATAAAACAGGGGGAGCTGGCCACGGTAATCAGGGAGTGCAACCGATCGGGATGAGTCAGCGCCAGCTGGCTTGCCACCAGACCGCCGAGCGACCAGCCCAACAGATGGCACTTCTGTGGCAACATGGTGGCGACCTGCCCGGCAAGCCAGGGCAGGCTGTAATCCACCTCGTCTGCCAGCGGGCTGTTGCCAAAACCGGGCAAGTCCACCAGATGAACCCGATAGTGGGACGCCAACTGCTGGGCAATGCCATGCCAGACCGCACCGTTCATCCCCCAACCGTGCAACAGCACCAGATCGGGCCCCTGGCCAAACTGCTCTACCGATATGCTCATCTAGACTCAAGATCCCTGTTCATGCTCTTGGGGTCAGCATGTTAAAGCGACTGCTCGCTAAAGCAAGCCCGCTGCTCGGCAGCCACGGCGACTGGCAAGGGAGCTGCCTGCTCTGCCATCAACCTTGCGACAGCGAGCCCCTGCTCTGCAGCTGGTGTCGGCAGGCGCTGCAACAGTCACAGCCAAGATGCCGCCTCTGCGCCGCACCGCTGGCTGACTATATAGAAGAGAGCATACCGGTCTGCGGCCGCTGCCAGCGCAGGCCTCCCCCTTGGGATCGGTTGCAGGTGATCGGCGACTACCTGAGCCCCTACCCCATGCTGATCCCCCGGCTTAAATATTCCGGCCAGATCCTGCTGGCACCGCTACTGGCACGCCTCTTGGCCGATCATCTGGATAGCCGCGAGCCGCCGGAGGCGATCATTCCGGTCCCCCTGCACTGGTGGCGGCAGTGGCGGCGCGGTTTCAATCAGGCGGAGGAGATCGCGCACACTCTTGGCGAGCTCACCGGCATTCCCTGCGACAACACCCTGTTGCAGCGCATCAAGGCAACACCGCAGCAAACAACCCTGAGCGCCGGGCAGCGGCGGCGCAATCTGCGCGGGGCATTCCGGATCCGCCCCCACCACTATCGCCATGTCGCCCTGCTCGATGACGTCGTGACCACCGGCGCTACCGCCGGTCAGCTCAGCCGTTTGCTCCATGAGAGCGGCATCACAAAGGTAGAAGTGTGGGCAATCTGTCGTACCCTCCGGCACAGCAAGTAGCCATCGGCATGCTACCCAAGCATTAATAACCGCGTTATCATGAATACCCTAGTCGTACACTCAGGTTTATGAGGATAGTGATGATCAGCATTTCCGACGCCGCCCAGGCCCATTTCCGTAAACTGCTGGAAAAACAGCCTGATGGCACCAATATCCGGGTGTTTGTGGTCAATCCGGGAACCCAGAATGCCGAGTGTGGCGTATCTTATTGCCCGCCCGATGCCGTGGACCCGGAAGATCAACACCTGCCCTTCAGCGGCTTCGACTGCATGGTCGATCCTCTGAGCGCCCCCTTCCTGGTGGATGCCACCATCGATTTCGTGACCGATCAGATGGGCTCCCAGCTCACCCTGAAAGCACCGAACGCCAAAATGCGTAAAGTGGCCGATGACGCGCCGCTGATCGAGCGCATCGAGTACGTGTTGATGTCCGAAGTGAACCCCATGCTGGCCGGTCACGGTGGCAAGGTCACCCTGGTCGAACTGACCGAAGACAAACTGGCCATCCTGCAGTTTGGCGGCGGTTGTAACGGTTGCTCCATGGTCGATTACACCCTGAAAGAGGGGATCGAGAAGCAACTGCTGGAGAAGTTCCCGGGCGAGCTCAACGGCGTGAAAGACGCCACCGAGCACCAGCGCGGCGACCACTCCTACTACTGATTTGCTGCCCTTGCGGCGCAAAGAAAAGGCCCCGCCATCTGGCGGGGCCTTTTGCATGGGCAATCGGCAGATTACTCGTCCTTCTTGTCTCGCGACAGCAGGGCGATGGCCGCCTCTTTCGGGTTCTTACCCTCGTAGAGCACCTTGAAGATCTGCTCGCAGATGGGCATCTCGACGCCGCAGCGGGCCGCCAGCAGATGCACCTCCTTGGTGTTGCGATACCCCTCCACCACCTGACCGATCTCGGTCATGGCGGTGTTCACATCCTTGCCAGCCCCGAGGGCCAGCCCGAAGCGACGGTTGCGCGACTGGTTGTCGGTACAGGTAAGCACCAGATCCCCGAGCCCCGCCATCCCCATAAAGGTTTTGGCATCGGCACCCAGCGCCGCCCCCAGACGCTGCATCTCCACCAGACCCCGGGTGATCAGCGCAGTTCTGGCATTGGCGCCAAACCCGAGCCCGTCGGAGAGACCGGCACCGATGGCGATGACGTTCTTCACCGCACCACCCAGCTGCAGACCGACGAAGTCCGGATTGGTATAGACCCGGAACGAGCGACCACAGTGCAGCAGATGGGAGAGATCATCGGCGAACTCGTCATGGGTCGAGGCGACCGAGATGGCGGTCGGCAGACCGGCAGCCAGCTCCTTGGCGAAGGTGGGGCCGGAGATCACCGCCAGCGGTATCTCGTCACCCAGCACGTCGCGGGCCACATCCTGCAGCAGACGGCCACTGTCCGGCTCCAGACCCTTGGTGGCCCAGGCGATACGGGTATCGGGGCGCAGGAAGGGTTTGATCCGGGTCAGCACATCACCAAATACATGGCTCGGCACGACCAGCAGCAGCACAGGGGCAGCCTGTACCGCACGTTGCAGATCCGCAGTCAGTTGCAGATCGGCAGGAAAAGGGACATCAGGCAAAAATGCCTTGTTGCAGCGGTCTTGTTCCAGCTCGGCGACATGAACGGGGTCGTGACCCCACAGCAGGGTCGGATGACCGTTGCGCGCCAGAGAAATGGCAAGGGCGGAGCCATAAGACCCCGCCCCCAAGACCGAGATAGCGATCTGGTCAGCCATTATCAGGCTTCCGCAGTCGCCTGCTGGGCCTGTGCTTGCGCCATGTGCTGGGCAAACAGGGCATCGAAGTTGACCGGTGCCAGGTTCAGCTGCGGGAAGGAACCCTTGCTCACCAGGTTGGACACCGCTTCGCGGGCATACGGGAACAGGATGTTCGGGCAGAAGGCGGCCAGGCAGTGAGCCAGTTGCGGCTCCGGCAGGTTACCGATGGTGAAGATACCGGCTTGCTGTACTTCGCACAGGAAGGCAGTTTCGGTTTCCAGTTTGCAAGTCACGGTCAGGGTCAGCACAACCTCGTACACGTTGTCAGCCAGGATATTGGTCTTGGTATCCATATCCAGCTTGACGTCCGGCTGCCACTCTTTCTGGAAGATGTGCGGGGTGTTCGGCGCTTCGAAAGAGACATCCTTGGTGTAAACACGCTGGATGTGGAATTCCGGTTGTACTTCCTGGTTGTTGATCTCGTCAGCCATTTCGTTTGATTCCTTGTTATATGGATAAGTGGGCTCAGGCCCTGCTTAAATCAGCGTTTTTTGGTTACCGGCAGATTTTCTGCACGCCATTGGGCCATGCCACCGCCGAGCACATAAACCTGCTTGAAGCCAGCTTTGCTCAGCTGACGGCCCGCGCCGCCCGCAGTCATTCCCGACTCGCACACCACTATGATGGGGGCATCTTTATGCTTTTCAACCGGGCCCAGATTATTGCTCTGGATCTGGGTCAGCGGCAGGTGCTGGGCACCGGCCAGATGGCCCTTGGCGAACTCTTCCTGACTGCGAATATCCACCACGGTGGCGTTCTCGCGGTTGATCAGCAGGGTCGCGGTGTGGTTGTTGACGGTTTTTACCGGAGACAAACGGGCACGCACAGTGGTGTAAACCAGGGTGCCAGCCAGACCCAACCAGGCTGCGGTCAGCAGCGGGTTACGGGCCGCAAAATCCAAATACTCTTGCATCTTCTACTATCCAGGGACCAAGACAAGGGCCCGAGTATACATGGGGGTATTGATAAGATCAGCCATCTTGGCGGCAAAGCGCGAGCAGGCTCCCATCATCAACGGGCGGCAGGCATGGCAGGAAGGGCGTGGCTTGCGGGGCTGCGGGAGCGCCCCTTGGCTATCAGGTGACTATTTCGGCAGATGTAGTAATATTACGCTAGTTTCATTTCCCGCATTTTTTCCAATCCGAGAGGACATAGTCTTATGTCAACAGCTAAGAAACCTTTGGTTCTGGTCATCATGGACGGTTGGGGCTACAGCACCAAGCAAGAGCACAATGCCGTCGCTGCCGCCAAGACTCCCAACCTCGATCGTCTGGCCCGTGACTACACCAGCACCCTGATCTCCGGCTCCGGTCTGGACGTCGGTCTGCCGGATGGCCAGATGGGCAACTCCGAAGTGGGTCACGTCAACATCGGTGCCGGTCGCATCGTCTATCAGGAGCTGACCCGCATCTCCAAAGACATCAAGGATGGCGACTTCTTCCAGAACGTCGAGCTGGCCAAGGCTGTTGACGCTGCCGTCACCAACGGCAAAGCCGTTCACATCATGGGCCTGATGTCCCCGGGTGGCGTACACAGCCACGAAGAGCACATCATGGGCATGATCGAAATGGCCGCCAAGCGTGGCGCCGAGAAGATCTACCTGCACGCCTTCCTGGATGGCCGCGACGTTCCGCCGCGCTCCGCCCAGTCCTCCATCGAGCTGTTCGATGCCCTGTTCGCCAAGCTGGGCAAGGGTCGTTTCGCCTCCATGATCGGCCGTTACTTCGCCATGGACCGTGACAACCGCTGGGATCGCGTGCAGCAAGCCTATGACCTGATGACTCAGGGCAAGGGCGAGTTCACCGCCGAGAGCGCCACCGAAGCACTGGCTGCCGCCTATGCCCGCGACGAGAACGACGAATTCGTCAAAGCGACCCGCATCGGCGAAGCTGCACCGATGGAAGATGGCGATGCGCTGATTTTCATGAACTTCCGTGCCGACCGTGCCCGTGAAATCACCCGCGCCTTCGTTGACGCCGACTTCACCGGTTTCGCCCGTGCCGCCACCCCGGCGCTGAACTTCGTGATGCTGACCGAATACGCGGCCGACATCAAAACCGCCTGTGCCTACCCGCCGACTGCGCTGGTCAACACCCTGGGTGAGTGGCTGGCCAAGCAGGGCAAGACCCAGCTGCGCATCTCCGAAACCGAGAAGTACGCTCACGTCACCTTCTTCTTCAACGGTGGCGAAGAGTCCTGCTTCGCTGGCGAAGATCGCGAGATCGTGGCCAGCCCGAAAGTGGCGACCTACGACCTGCAGCCGGAAATGAGCTCCGAAGAGCTGACCGACAAGCTGGTTGCGGCTATCAAGAGCGGCAAGTACGACGTCATCATCTGTAACTACCCGAATGGCGATATGGTTGGCCACACCGGTGTGTTCGATGCCGCCGTCAAAGCCTGTGAAGCCGTTGACCACTGCGTGGGTCGTGTCACCGAAGCGCTGGCCGAAGTGGGTGGCGAATGCCTGATCACTGCCGACCACGGCAACGCCGAGAAGATGCTGGACGAAGAGACTGGTCAGGCCCACACCGCCCACACCAATCTGCCGGTTCCGCTCATCTATTTCGGTCGCAAAGCCGAGGTTGCTGAAGGTGGCAAACTGTCCGATCTGGCCCCCACCATGCTGACCCTGATGGGTCTGCCGGTGCCGCCGGAAATGACTGGCAAGCCCCTGATGATTCTGAAATAATCCTTCCCCATGCGGGGATGCGAAGTTATTTCACAGAAAACCAGTCGCGTCGGCCTGTTGGCCGGCGCGCTGTTTTTTTGCCTGTCGTTTGGCGCCCCCCCGGCCGTTGCCGCCAATCAGCAGCTGGGCACCATGCAGTCCCAGATAAAAGAGCAACAAAAGACCATCAAGCTCAGCAAGCAGGAGCTTGCCAAGCTCAATACCCAGCTCAAGGCTGACGAGCAGGCCATATCGGCCGCCGCCGCCAAACTCAATCAGACCAGACAACAGTTGAAGCAGAACCAGCAGAAGCTGGCGACCCTGCAAAAAGACAAGCTGGCGCTGGAAGTTCAAGCCAAACATCAAAAGCAGTTGCTGGCCAAGCAGGCGGAAAGCGCCTTTCAGGCGGGCAACCATGACTACCTCAAACTGCTGCTCAATCAGCAGGATCCGGCCAAACTGAGCCGCTCACTCGACTACTACGACTACCTGAACAAGGCCCGCATCGAGGCCATCGACGCCCTGCGCGCCACCCGCGACAAGCTGGCGAAAAACCAGCTAGCCACCAAAGAGACCGAAACCAGACTGCAGACCCTGCTTGCCGAACAGCAGGAGCATCACCAGACCCTGCTGGCCAGCCAGCAGAGCCGGGCCAAGGTGCGCAACCAGTTGCAACAGTCGGTGCAGGATGACGAGCAGAAGCTCACCAAGCTGGTCAAGGCGGAGAAAGCGCTGAAAGCCCGGCTGGAAGAGCTGCGTCGCAAGCGGGAAGAGCAGGAGCGCCGTGAACGGGCCGAGCGGGAGCGGCTGGCCAAGCTGAAAGCGGAGCAGGAGCGTCAGCGCAAGCTGGCCGAACAGCGCCGCGCCGAGCAGCAACGACTCGCCGCCCAGCAGAACAAAACCGTCAAACCGGCGGAACCGGTTGAAGAGGTAGCCAGCACCAAACCGGAGCGTGGCTCGGGTATTGGCACTGCCGGTCACTACAGCGGCCTCAAGACCAATGGCAGCCTGCGCTGGCCGGTACAGGGGCCGATCCTCATCTCCTACGGTTCGCCGCGCACCGCCCAGCTCAAGTGGAAAGGCACCCTGATCGGCGCCAGCGAAGGGACCCAGGTCAAGGCGGTCGCACCGGGGCAAGTGGTCTATGCCGACTGGCTCGACGGTTTCGGCATGCTGCTGGTGATCGACCACGGTAAGGGCTACATGAGCCTCTACGGTCACAATCAGTCGCTGCTGCGTCAGGTTGGCCAGAATGTGGAACAGGGTGAACCGGTGGCACTGGTCGGTGACAGTGGCGGTCAGGACAGACCGGGCCTCTACTTCGAGATCCGCTATCAGGGCGAGGCGATCAACCCGACCAAATGGCTGGCCAAGGGCTGAGTTAACCTGGCCAACAAGCGCGTCACACGCTCACTACCAAAAGCCTGCATCATGCAGGCTTTTGTCGTTTCAGGAGTACAGCAACCCGCTGTCGCTCCCATTTGATGAAAAATTACCTAATTTTCGATCGGCTCAGGGAAAGACAACCAGACCGATCTGCTCCAGCAAAGTCTGCTGCTGATCCTCGTTGATCTGCACCCCCTGCAGATCGACCCGACGCAGATCCAGCCCCGGCAGATCGCACTGGCGCAAATCGCAGCCCTGCAGCTTGAAGCTGGTCCAGTCGATCTGGCCAAACTCGGAGCCGCTGAGATCGGATCCCGCCAGCGAGGCACCGAACAGGTTGGCCCCCTGCCAGCGGTTTTCGGTCAGCTCGCACTTTTCCAGCAGACACCCCTCGAAGCTGGCGTAACTGAAGTTGTTGCCGGTCAGATGGGCATCGCAGAAGTAGCTTTTGGCGGTGATCTGGTTGGCGAAGCTGGCGTGGCCGAAGTTGATGCCGACCGCCTGACAGTCGCGCATCTCCAGTCCCAGACACTGGCTGCGGCTGCAATCGGCCATGGTGAGATCGCAGCGCAGAAAGCTGGCCTCCCGCAGATCGCAACCCTGCAACAGGCAGCCCCGCTCACTCTCCCGATCGTAGAAGCTGCAATCGATGAAGCGGCTATCGCCCAGATCCAGCCAGGAGAAGTTGCAGCCGATAAAGCGGCACTCCGAGAACTGCTCCCCTTCCACATCCTGTTGCTCGAACCGGACATCCACGAACTGCTTGCCTCTGATCATCGGAAAACTCCTGCAAAAACGGCTTCATATGCTGACTTTATCTGCCGAAAACGGTAATGTTACATGTAACATCCACCCTGGACACCCCTATGAGCCCCACCCGCAAGCGCCGCCCCACCCTGCAAGATATCGCCGACCAGACCGGCGTGACCAAGATGACTGTCAGCCGCTATCTGCGCGACCCGCAGACCGTGGCGGAGGGGACCCGCGAGCGGATCGCGGCGGCGGTGGAAGAGCTGGGCTATATCCCCAACCGGGCGCCGGATATTCTCTCCAACGCGACCAGCAAGGCGATCGGCATCCTGATCCCCTCCCTCTCCAACCAGGTCTTCTCGGCGGTGATCCACGGCATCGAGTCGGTGACCCGACCGGCCGGTTACCAGACCCTGCTGGCCCACTACGGCTACAGTCCGGAGCGGGAGGAGGAGCAGGTCGCGTCCCTGCTCTCCTACCATGTGGATGGGCTGATCCTCTCCGACAGCCAGCACACCGAGCGCACCCGCAAGATGATCGCCACCGCCGGCATTCCGGTGGTGGAGACCATGGATCTGTCTGATACCCCCATCGACATGGTGGTCGGCATGGATCATAGCGCCGCCGCCCGGGCCATGGTAACAGAGATGCTGCGCCGGGGCCGACGCAAGGTGGTCTATCTGGGGGCGCGGCTCGACGTGCGTACCCAGCTGCGGATGGAGGGCTACTATCAGGCGATGACCGACTTCGGCCTCACCGGCCAGCATCTGCTGACCGAGCAATCCTCCAGCTTCACCCTGGGGGGCGAGTTGCTGGATCAGGCGCTGGTGCGCTATCCCGACCTCGACGGCCTGTTCTGCACCAACGATGACCTGGCTGTGGGCGCCCTGCTGCAGTGTCAGGCCAAGTGGATTCCGGTGCCCCAGCAGATCGCCATCGCCGGTTGCAACGCCCTCGACATCGGCCACGCCATGACCCCCAAGCTGGCCAGTATCGCCACCCCGCGGGAAGCGATCGGCCGGGAGGCAGCCACCATGCTGCTGGCGCGTCTTAATGGCCATCCCTTGCCAGAGACCCGCAAAGACATCGGCTTCTCCCTCTATGTCGGGGAGAGTCTGGGGTAATCCCCTCCCTCTCCAACTGAAGTCACGCCGATAACAGACAGGCCACCCGAGGGTGGCCTGTCTGGTTTTTCTGCACAACTGACGCTTAGCGTTTAACCAGCTCAACCGCTTCGCGGGAGAGGCGGGTCACCTCTTCCCAGTTGCCGCTCTTGACCGCATCGGCCGGCAGCATCCAGGAGCCGCCGACGGTGGCCACGCACTTGAGCGCCAGATAGTCGGCCACATTTTTCGGGCCGATACCGCCGGTGGGGCAGAACTTCACCTGGGGCAGCGGGGCGGCAATGGCGGAGAGCGCCTTGGTGCCGCCGTTCGCTTCGGCCGGGAAGAATTTCAGGTGGTCGTAGCCCGCTTCCAGCGCCTGCATCACTTCAGACGGAGTAGCCACACCCGGGATCAGTGGCGCAGTGCTGTTGGCCGCGTGGGCCAACAGGGCCGGGGTCATCCCCGGGGAGATGACGAAGCGGGCACCGGCTGCGACGGCTGCGTCAAACTGCGCGCAGTTGAGCACGGTACCGGCACCGACCATGGCATCCGGCATCGCCTTGGCGATGAGGGCGATGGCGTCGAGCGCCACCGGGGTGCGCAGGGTAATTTCGAAGACGGAGATGCCGCCGTCGAGCAGCGCCTTGGCCATTGGCAGGGCCTGATCCAGCTCGTTGATAACCATCACGGGTACCAGCGGGGAGGCGGCAAACACCTCGGCCGGAGTCACTTTCCAGTTCTGCATAGCTCTTCCTTATTCAAAGATGGTGGCGCCACACTCGGCGCTCGATACCGCGCGACGCATCACGCTGAACAGTTCACGGCCCCACCCCTCTTGTTCCAGAGTGAGGTCAATCTCGGCCTGGGTACGGCCACTCAAATCGGTCAGGCAGTCGAGGCTGCCGTTTACCGCATCAACCCGCAGCAGGTCGCCATCGGCAAGCAGGCCGATTGCCCCGCCGTGCAGCGCTTCCGGGGTGACGTGGATGGCGGCCGGGATCTTGCCGGAGGCACCGGAGAGACGGCCATCGGTGACCAGCGCCACCTTGTAACCCGCCTTCTGCAGATTGCCGAGCACCGGCATCAGCTTGTGCAGCTCCGGCATGCCGTTGGCGGCCGGGCCATTGTGGCGCACCACGATCACGGCGTCCTGATTGAGATCGCCCGCCTTGTAGGCCGCTTCCACCGCATGCTGGGAGGAGAAGACCCGTGCCGGGGCTTCAATCACCCGATATTCGGGAGCCACAGCGGAGACCTTGACCACGGCGCGGCCCAGATTGCCCGCCAGCAGCTTGGTGCCACCGGTCGCATTGAATACGCTACCCGTGGGAGAGAGCACGCTCGCATCGCTGCTTTCACCGACCGGCTGCCATACCAGCTTGCCATCGACCAGTGCCGGACGGCTGAGGTAATCCTGCATCTCGCCAAAGACCGGGGTGGCATCCATGTGGATCAGCCCCTCTTCGGCCAGGCGGCGCATCAGGCCGGGCACGCCGCCCGCCTGTTCGAAGGCGTTCACGTCGGCAGGGCCGTTCGGGTACATGCGAACCAAGAGCGGCACCACGTCGGAGAGATCGCTGATGTCATCCCAGGTCAGTACCAGACCGGCCGCGCGGGCCAGTGCCACCATGTGGATGCTGTGGTTGGTGCTGCCGCCGGAGGCGAGCAGGGCCACCAGACCATTGACCAGCGAACGCTCGTCCAGCACCTCGCTCAGCGGGCGATAGGCCGGGGAACCCGGGATCATGGCGCTGATGCGGCGGGCCGCCTCGGCGGTCAGGGCGCGGCGCAGTTCGCTATGCGGATGCACAAAGGCGGAGCCCGGCAGCATCAGGCCCATGGCCTCAAACACCAGCTGGTTGGTGTTGGCGGTGCCGTAGAAGGTGCAGGTGCCCGCCGCGTGGTAGGCGCCGCACTCCATCTCCAGCAGGGCATCGCGACCCACTTCACCGGCGGCGTACTTCTGACGCACCTTCACCTTCTCGTCGTTGCTGATACCGCTCGCCATCGGGCCAGCAGGTACGAATGCGGTCGGCAGATGGGCGTGGGAGAGCGCCCCCATGATCTGGCCCGGAGCGATCTTGTCGCAGATGCCGAGCAGCAGGGTGGCATCAAAAGTGTTGTGAGAGAGTGACAGCGCGGTCGCCTGGGCGATCAGGTCGCGGGAGAACAGGGACATGTCCATCCCCGGCTGACCCTGGGTCACGCCGTCGCACATGGCGGGCACGCCGCCAGCAACCTGGGCACTGTGGCCCAGCTCGGCCAGCACGGCCTTGATCTGATCCGGATAGCCCTGATAGGGCTGATGGGCGCTCAGCATGTCGTTGTAGGCGGTGACGATGCCGACGTTGGCGCGGGTCATGTCGAGGATGCGACCCTTCTCGTCACTGCTGCAGGCTGCCACGGCGTGAGCCAGGTTGCCACAGGCCAGCGCTGCGCGAGTCTTGCCCTGCTCTGCCTGACGCTGGATGCGGGCCAGAAATGCCTGACGACGGGCGACACTGCGTTCGCGGATGCGGGCGGTGACGTCGGAAATTACCTGATGAATCATTGGGCTTGCTCCAATGCTGTGACGGCGCGGTCAACCACCTGTTCGAAGGTGCCGTCTATATCAATGTGGAATACACCGGCTTCGCCATCCGGGCGCTCCAGGGTATCGAACTGACTTTGTACCATGCTTTCACGCATGAAATGGCCTTTGCGGGCTCGCATCCGCTCGAGGATCAGCGGCTGGCTGCCATCGAGGAAGAGGAAGCTGACCGACTCGTTGCCTTCGCGGATCTGGTCGCGGTACTTCTTTTTGAGGGCGGAACAGACAATGATGCCGGTCTCGTTCTTCTGCTCGAGACTGTAGGCGGCGTCGCGGATCCGCTCCAGCCAGGGGGCACGATCCTCATCGTTGAGGGGGTTGCCGCCAGCCATCTTCTGGATGTTGGCCTTGGGGTGCAGGTCATCACCATCGATGAACTTGGCGCCCAGCGCTTCGGCCACTTTCAGACCCACGCTGGATTTGCCGCTACCACACACACCCATCACGATAATGCACTTACCCGCCATAATTTGACCTCTGTCCCACTTTTCAAAAAACCAGCTATTGATGGGTTCTAATCTAACACGTTACCGGTAACATGTTACCGGTAACGTTGCGCAATGTGAAGTGGAGCACAGAAATGTGCATAACAACAATCGGTATTATTTGAGGACACATTTATGGACGGAGCAATGAACACGCCAGATGTAACCTATCTGCTCTCGGTTGCAGTAGGGGCAATCGTCATGTTGCTAATGCTCATCATGCGGTTCAAGGTTCACGCCTTCGTGGCATTGACCCTGGTTAGTCTGCTGACAGCATTGGCTACCGGCGTCACCTATGATCAAGTGATCCCCACCATGCTAACCGGCTTCGGCGGCACGCTCGCCTCGGTGGCACTACTGGTCGGATTGGGCGCCATGATTGGCCGAATCCTGGAGATGACGGGGGGTGCCAAGGTTCTGGCCGATACCCTGATAAACCGCTTCGGATCCCACCGCGCGCCCTTCGCGCTCGGTGTGGCCTCCCTGCTATTCGGCTTCCCGATCTTCTTCGACGCTGGCCTCATCGTCATGCTGCCCATCATCTTCAGCGTGGCGAAGCAGTTTGGCGGCTCCGTCCTCAAATATGCACTCCCCTCCGCCGGTGCCTTTGCGGTGATGCACGCCTTCCTGCCACCACACCCAGGCCCAGTGGCCGCCAGCGAACTGCTGGGTGCCAACATTGGTCTGCTGACTGTCGTGGGTCTACTGGTCGCGCTGCCCACCTGGTACCTAGGCGCCTACCTATTCGGGCTCTGGTCCGGCAAGAAGTTTGACCTCCCCCTGCCCCCGAGCTTTACTGCCAACGCCGAGCAGGTAGCTGACAAGGCCCCCAGCTTCAGCCAAGTGATTTCCATCCTGCTGCTGCCGCTACTGCTGATCTTCATGGATACTGGCCTCAATACCTTGGGTACCATGGGAGTCATCGACAAGGGAGCGGACTGGGTCAACGTGCTACGCATGATTGGCAAGACCCCGGTGGCCCTGCTAATAACCGTGCTCTACGCCCTCTTAATGTTCCGCCAGACTCAGGGCAAGGTACAGCTCGAAAAGTTCTGCAACGATGCATTAGCCCCCGTCTGTGCCGTCATTCTGGTAACAGGTGCCGGTGGCATGTTCGGTGGGGTGCTGCGTGCGAGCGGCATCGGCACCGCGCTTGCTGATGTGCTCTCCGACACCGGCATGCCAGTAATCCTTGCCGCCTTCCTTGTTTCTGCCGCACTGCGGGTTGCTCAAGGCTCGGCTACCGTAGCGCTGACTACCACAGCTGCGCTGATGGCGCCGACCGTAGCTGCTACCACAGGACTAAGCGAGCTGGATCTTACCTTTATCGTCATCGCCATCGCAGGCGGAGCGACCGTACTTTCCCACTTTAACGACTCTGGTTTCTGGCTGGTCAGTCGCTTTCTCAACATGGACGAGAAGACAACCCTCAAAACCTGGACCGTCATGGAAACACTACTTGGTACCATAGCCTTTCTCATTGTGGCGTTGGCCAGCATGCTTTTCTAAATGACTAGTTAGCCCGTCACAAGGATGCAGGTGGGTCGCGTCCGTCCGCCATTCGCAACCGTTGCCAGAAAAAGGCCTCACTCGTGAGGCCTTTTTCATCTTTATGATGATTCTTTCTTTGGCTGAGAGGGCGAGATTGCTAGAATCGCCTATTCATCGCTCCGAGTGGAACGCTTAACCCCGTGATTTCAGGTTTATCTATGCATTCATCGGCCCATTATCGACAACTGCTGGCGCGCCTGCCCCAGATCGCCGTCGCGGCGGATCAGTTTGAAGTGCTCTACAGCGCGCAGGATTTCAAACGCCGCATTCTGGCGCTTATCGCCAATGCCACCCGGCGCATCTATCTGGTTGCGCTCTATCTGCAGGATGACGAAGCAGGACGGGAGATCCTCTCCGCCCTCTACGCCGCCAAGCAGCGCAATCCGGCCCTCGACATCAAGCTGTTCGTCGACTTCCACCGTGCCCAGCGCGGCCTGATCGGCAAGGGCAAGCAGGGCGGCAACCACCTGATGTATCAGGCCATGGCTGCCGAACACGAGCACCAGATCGAAATCTACGGCGTGCCGGTCAAGGGGCGCGAGCTGCTCGGCGTGCTGCACCTCAAGGGCTTCATCTTTGATGATGTGGTGCTCTACTCCGGCGCCAGCCTCAACGACATCTACCTGCACCAGCAGGATCGCTACCGCTTCGATCGCTATCACCAGATCACCAGCCCGGAGCTGGCCCGCAGCATGGTCAACTACGTGGACGACCTGTTCGTGAAGAGCGACGCGGTGCAGCGACTGGATCACAGCGATATCCCCAGCGCCAAGCAGCTGAAGGGGCCGATCCGCCGCTTCAAGCAGAGCCTGCGCCAGAGCCAGTACCGCTTCAGCACCATGCCGGTCAACACCCAGGAGGTGGCGGTCACCCCCATGGTGGGTCTGGGCAAGCGCAACAATCAGCTCAACCTGATGATCCGCAACCTGGTGCGCGCCACCGAGCGGGAGATCTTCATCTGCACCCCTTACTTCAACCCCCCCAAGGAGTTGAGCAAGGATATCGAGGATCTGCTGCAGCGCGGCTGCAAAGTCACCATCGTGGTGGGCGACAAGACCGCCAACGACTTCTTCATTCCGCCGGAAGAGAAGTTCTCCACCATCGGTGGCCTGCCCTATCTCTACGAGACCAACCTGCGCAAGTTTGCCGAGCGCAACCAGCGCCACATCGACGATGGTCGCCTCAACCTGATGCTCTGGTGTTGCGAGCGCAACTCCTACCATCTCAAGGGGATCTTCGTGGATGACGAGTGGGCCCTGCTCACCGGCAACAACCTCAACCCCCGCGCCTGGGCACTGGATCTGGAGAACGGCCTGCTGGTGCACGATCGTCGCCACCTGCTGCGTCCCCAGTTCAATGCGGAGCGGGAGAACATTCTGACCAACACCAAGCGGATCAGCCACTTCGATCAGGTGGAACAGATCCAGGACTACCCGGAACAGGTGCGCAAGCTGCTGGGACGGATCCACCGGGTCAAGGCTCACCTGCTGCTCAAACGCATCATCTGACCTTGGGCGCCATGCGCCCGCACCTCGCCTCTTGGCAGCCGTACAAAGGCCTCCCGTTTTCGGCAGGCCTTTGTTATATCCGCCGTTTCCCCCGCCTTGGCGGTCCTGCCAGCAGCAACTCGGCTTGCATCGGCCCCTTAACAACCCCTATCATCTGGACATATTTACAGTGTTTTCGGGCATCTAATTGATGAAATTGGATAAAATTCCTCTCGATAGCCTCAAGGGTGTCGGCAGCAAGATGCTGGAGAAACTCGAGCGGCTGGGGCTGGCCACGGTACAGGATCTGCTGTTCCACCTTCCCCTGCGCTACGAGGACCGCACCCAGGTGTGGCCCATCGGCGATCTGCCGCCCGGCCTGCACGGCGCCGTCGAGGGCGAAATCCAGGACACTCAGCTGGTGATGGGGCGCCGCCGCATGATGGTCTGCCGTATCAGTGACGGTACCGGCACCCTCACCTTGCGCTTTTTCAACTTCACCGCCGCCCAGAAAAACAGTCTGGCGGCGGGCCGCCTGATCCGCTGCTTTGGCGAGGTGCGTCCCGGCAAATACGGGCTGGAGATGGCCCACCCCGAGTACAAGCTGCTCGGCGAAGAGCAAGCCGGCCAGACCGAAGAAGCGCTCACCCCCGTCTACCCGACTACCGAAGGACTGCGCCAGCTCACCCTGCGCAACCTCACCGATCAGGCACTGGCCCAGCTCGATCTCTATGGCGTGGAGGAGCTGCTGCCCGCCGGACTCTATCCCCATCAGATTGAACTGGCCGCCGCCCTGAAATTGCTGCACCGCCCGCCTCCCTCGGTGGCGCTGCCGCTACTGGAAAGCGGCCAACATCCGGCCCAGCAGCGACTGGTACTGGAGGAGCTGCTGGCTCACAACCTCTCGGTACTCAAGGTGCGCGCCCAGGCACAAACCCAGCTGGCCCGCGCCCTCAAACCGGCGCCCGCGCTGGTCGAACAGCTGCTCGGCGCCCTGCCGTTCAAGCCGACCGGTGCCCAGAGCCGGGTGGTGGCCGAGATAAGTAAGGATCTGCAACAGAGCCACCCCATGATGCGGCTGGTGCAGGGTGACGTAGGCTCTGGCAAGACCCTGGTCGCGGCGCTGGCCGCCCTGCAGGCTATCGGCAACGGCTGTCAGGTGGGGCTGATGGCGCCGACCGAGCTGCTGGCGGAACAGCACGCCATCAACTTTGCCAAGTGGCTGGAGCCGCTCGGCATCGGAGTCGGCTGGCTGGCGGGCAAACAGAAAGGCAAGGCGCGGGAAGAGTCGCTGGCCGCTATCGCCGATGGCCGCGTCAAGATGGTGGTGGGCACCCACGCCATCTTTCAGGAGCAGGTGGTGTTCCAGCGCCTGGCGCTGGTCATCATCGATGAACAGCACAGATTCGGGGTGCATCAGCGCCTAGCCCTGCGCGAGAAAGGGGAGCGGGAAGGGGTACATCCCCATCAGCTCATCATGACCGCCACCCCCATCCCCCGCACCCTGGCGATGACCGCCTATGCCGACCTCGACACCTCGGTCATCGACGAACTGCCGCCGGGCCGAACCCCCATCACCACGGTAGCGCTGCCCGACAGCCGTCGCGGCGACGTGATCGAGCGGGTCAAGCTCGCCTGCACCGAGGGCAAGCAGGCCTACTGGGTCTGCACCCTGATCGAAGAGTCGGAGGTGCTGGAGTGTCAGGCCGCCGAGGATACCGCTGCCGAGCTGCAGAACCTGTTGCCCGGTCTGCATATCGGGCTGGTACACGGCCGGATGCGGCCGGTGGAGAAACAGCGGGTGATGGAGGAGTTCAAGGCAGGCATACTGCAACTGCTGGTCGCCACCACCGTCATCGAGGTGGGGGTGGATGTGCCCAACGCCAGCCTGATGATCATCGAGAACCCGGAACGGCTCGGGCTGGCGCAGTTGCACCAACTGCGCGGCCGGGTTGGCCGGGGTGCTGTGGCCTCTCACTGCGTGCTGCTCTATCATGCCCCCTTGTCCAAGACGGCCCAGAGCCGACTCGGGGTGCTGCGGGAGACCAACGACGGCTTCCTCATCGCCCAGCGCGATCTGGAACTGCGCGGCCCGGGGGAACTGCTCGGCACTCGCCAGACCGGTCTGGCCGATCTCAAGATCGCCGATCTGGTGCGGGATCAGCCGCTTATTCCACAGGTGCAGAAGATGGCGCGCTTCCTCATGGATAGGCACCCGAGCCATGTCGAACCCTTGATCCGCCGCTGGCTCGGTCTGCGAGACCACTACTCAAACGCCTGACAACCAATCCCAAAACAGGAGGAAAGCACCCATGAATTCCTGGCTACGCGGCCTGCTCTACACCTTCGCCTTCCTGCTGCTGTTTGTCTGGGTTGCCCTCGGCCTGTTCGACGCCGAGCGCGCCAAAGGCCCCATCGCCAGCTGGATCAGCCAGCAGACCGGCGTGCCGGTCACCATAGGGCGACTGGTGTTCAACCCGCTGCACCCCTACACCCTGCTGGCTGAGCAGGTGCGTTACGGCGATGCGGTCTCCCTCGACAAGATCTATCTGGAGATCGAGAGCATCGACTGGCTGAGCCGCGACGTGCGCATCGCCCATCTCGATCTCATTCGTCCCGCCATCAAGCTGCCACTGCCCAACCAGTTGCCGAACCTGCCGGTGCACTCCCTCACCATCAACGACAGCACTATCGATCGCCTCAGTCTGGAGAGCAGCGAGCTGACCCTGCGCGGTCTCAACGCCACCCTAAGCGACTGGGAGCTGATCGACCCTAAACGGCAGCCACAGGCCAACCTGAGCCTCAACATCGGCCAGCTGGAGACTCCGCAGTTCACCTTCGCCCGTCTCAACCTGCAAGGACGGCTGGAAGGAGAAGTGCTGCGCACCGACAAGCTGGTAACCAACCTGTTTGACGGTCTGCTGGAGACCGGCATGGTGCTGGACTGGCCCGCCCGCACCCTGCAACTGCACGATCTCAAGGCGCGCGGCATGCGGGTGGAGCTGGGGGATCTGACACAACAAGGCTTCCCGCAGCGCTTCCCGTTGCAAAGGGTGTCGCTGGATCGCGGCCAGCTGGACGGCGTCAGCCTCAACGACATCAATCAGGAGCTCTCCTTCAACAACTTCAGCGGCCAGCTCACCGCCTTCAACTGGCAGGCGGGCAACCAGCCCACCGGCTATCTGAGCGGCACCCTGGGCGACATGGGCCGTGGCCTGTTCCAGCTGGAGGAGATCAAGGGCAAGCTCGCCTTCTCGCCCCAGCAGATCGACGGCGAACTGCAGGGCAAAGCCTATGAAGGGGAGTTCAATGTCGAGCTCTCCCTCGATAGCCAGCAGCAGAAGCTGACCCTGAAAGACCTGGCGCTAAGCGGCATGGATATCAGCCTGCCGCAGGGTTGGTGGCAGGATTGGCAGAGCTGGCGCCCGCAGCAGGTGGATATCCGCAAGCTGGCGTTTGACAAGCTCAAGGTGCTCTCCTTCGACGATACCCTGCCCCTGTCGCTGACCGGCTGGCAGCTCTATCTGAGCGATCTCGCCCTGCGCGATAACCAGCCCGGCCCGCTGCTCGGCCGAGCCCGTATCGAGAGCAAGTGGTTCGAGCTGGTGTGGGATGGCCTCAGCGCCCGCAACGGCGAGCTGGATGGGGAGCTGACCCCCAGCTCCTGGCAGCTGGGCAAACTCACCAGCTCGCTGCCGGATGAGGGCACCTTCAGCCTGAGTGGCCAGTGGGGCCGCGAGCCGGGCCAGAGCAGCCGCCTGCAGTTGCAGGCAACCAAGCTGGATCTGCAGCAGTGGGGCAAGATACTCCACTCCCCGGTCTCCTTTGCCGGCAAAGCGGACGTGAGCGCCGACCTGCAAGCCGAACACGGCAAAACGGCGGGCGAGTGGCGCCAGACCCTGCAGGGCAGCTTTGCCCTCGATGCCGACGAGCCGTTCTGGGACAAGGTGAAGATAGATCCGCTGCTGGATGAGTGGTTCAAGGGTGCGACCCCGCCCACCCTGACGCCGGATCAGCTGTGGCAGGCGATGCAGGAGGGTGACACCCCCTTCTACCGCATCAAGCTGCAGGGCAAGATCGACAAGGGGCAACTGCAGATCGAGCAGGCTGGCGCTTCCACCATCACCCATCTGCTGGCACTGCAAGGGGGGATCGATCTGGTCAACGAGCAGTGGCAGCTGGATCTGGGGATCCTCAATGGCAACCGCTGCGCCGAGCTGCTCGGCCAGTGGCGCGGGCCGCTGACGGAACCCACACTGGCCTGGAGCTTCCCGCAGAAGCAGGACGCCTGCGGCTGGGAAGTGGGAGTACGCTATCCGCCGCAAGGCAACAGCGCCCCGCTCTGGCGACCGGCTCCCGCAACGAAAGCCCAAAACCAGGCCCAAGTGCAGACCCAAACCGGGCAGACAAGCGACAGCCAGCAAGGGTAAAAACAGACAAGGCCTCATGATGAGGCCTTGTTGTTTGATGGGGAAACGACGCGGTTACTGGCCCGGACGGCGGGGCGGCTGCACCACATAGTGACCGCAGAACTCCGCTGCCAGCTTGCCGCCGCTGAACAGCTGGATCTTGAGGCTGAAGGTGGCAGGCTCGCCCCGTTTGAGCGGCTGCAGCACGGCGGGCATCCCCTCGCGGGCCACTCGCGCCTCGGGCTCCTCATCGACCGGGCCATGATATTTGATGGTGCTCTCGGCAAGCACCGGCTCGCCCACCAGCCCCTCCTCTTTAAGCTGCAGCCAGATCAGCCCCCAGCCCGCCAGCACGCACTGGCTGTAGACACTGCCGGCGAACATGCTGCCATGCACGTTGAAATTGGCCGCCAGATTGGCCTTGAGATGGAAGGTCTGGCCGTCGTAGTGGCTGATGTGCATCCCCATCTTCTCGCTGATGGGTACCCCGCGCGACCAGCGGGTGGTGAGATCCTGACACCACTCCGGCCGGTACTGGATAGTCTGCAACGGGCTCAGGGATTTGATCATCTGGCGATGGGGAATCCGGCCAAAGGAGACGGGGCCGCCCCCCACTTCGAGAAAGCCGCACTTGCGATAGAACTCCACCGCCTCCTGACGGGCGTTCATCACCAGCCGTTTCACCTTCTCGCTGCGGGCCAGCTGCTCGAGATCCTCCACCATTCTGGCGCCCAGCCCCTGGCCGCGGTATTCGGGACGCAGCGCCATAAAGCGGATCTGCGCCTCGTCGCCGCCAATAAAGAGGCGCCCCACCGCAATAGGGGTGCCATCGGGTGCCAGCATCAGCCGGTGAATGGCGACCGTGTCGTATTCGTCCCGCTCGGAACCGACGGGCAGATTGAAGGGTTTACGAAGAAGTTCCCAGCGCAACTGGTAGTAGGCATCCAGCTCGGCTGCCGTTTGAGGGGTGACTACCCGATACATAAAGCGATCCTTGAGTTTGCGCCGACTAGCAGATGGAAGGGCTTACACAGACGTTTCCAGCGCAGCTTGCAGTAAGTACCCAGCTCGGCGACTGTCTGAGGGGTGACTACCCGGTACATAGTTTCATCCTTGAGTTACACTGGTCGGAAACCATCTTGCCGTGCAAATTCATGGACTTCAATCTGCAAGCGTACCAAGCCGATCACTTGTTGCACCTCAGCGTCAAACCCCAGCGCCGCCTCACGGTACAGGAAAATGACCAGCACCGCTGGCTGGAGATAGACGGCGTGGTGCAATCCGCCATGTCGCTCGCCGACCCCGCAGCTCTCTGTCTACCCCATCAGCGAGTCATCGCCTGCCTGCTGCCGGAACAGGCCACACAGATACTCGAGCTGGGTCTGGGTGGCGGCGATCTCACCCGCCATCTCTGCCAACGCTGGCCAGATGCCCGCCACGAGTGCGTTGACCTCGACGAAGAGGTGCTGACCGTTTATCAGCAGTTTTTCCAGCATCAGGAGAGCGATGAACACGCTGCTCCGGCACTCCATCAGGCCGATGCCCTCGCCTTTCTGGAGCAGAGCGAGCAGCAGTACGACCTCATCCTGCTCGATCTCTTCAGTCAGGATGGCAACCCGCTGCTGCTGTTTCAGGAGCGGCTCTACCGGGCGCTGGCCCCCCGGCTGAACGGCACTCTGGTCATCAACCTGCTGCCACGCACCGCGCTTGAGCTAACCCACGCCCTGACACTGATCGAGCAGTGGATTGGCCAGGCTACCCCCTACCCGGTCGCGGGGCTCATCAACGTGATCGTCCACGTCATACCGCGGGATCAAGCATCCTCAGACCTGTAGCCAGAAGGTCGTCGGCCCCTCGTTGACCAGCGCCACCTTCATGTCGGCGGCAAAACGGCCGGTTTCGGTCGGAATGCCGCTGGCTGAAGCCTTGGCCACGAAGTAGTCATAGAGCCGTTCGGCCTCGCTCGGGTGAGCACCGCAGGAGAAGCTGGGACGCATCCCTCGCTTGGTATCCGCCGCCAGCGTGAATTGGGAGACCACCAGCAGACTGCCGCCGATCTGGCTGACATTCAGGTTCATCTTGCCCTCCTGATCCGGAAAGATGCGATAACCACTGACCCGATGCAGCAACTTGTCGGCCTTGGCCTCATCATCCCCCTGCTCCACCCCGAGCAGTACCAGCAATCCCTGACCGATGGCGCCGGTCACCTCCCCCTCGACAGTCACGCTGGCCTCGCTGACCCGCTGAATCAATGCAATCACATCCCTCTCCTTTGAAAACAGAACGACCGCCCCCTCGCAGGGGCGGTCGTCGATGCTACCAATAAACCGGTGGGCAAGGCGATGGCTTAGCCCAGCTCTTCACTGGCTGGCTTCTCGTATTCACCGAGGCAGGCCGTGGTTTCAGCCCCCAACAGCACCACCAGCCAACTCAAATAGACCCAGACAAACAGGATCGGGATGGTGGCCAGCGCGCCGTAGATGGCCTGATAGGAGGGGAAGTTGGTGATGTAGATGGCAAAGCCGCGCTTGGCCAGCTCGAACAGGGTCGCCGCTACCAGCGCACCGATAAAGGCGTGGATCAACCGCACCTTGCAGTTCGGCACCACGGTATAGACCAGCAGGAAGGTAAGCACCGAGAAGAGGAATGGCAAACCCCGCAGCAGCAGATAGCCGATACCGAACAGGCTCTCGGCGCCAAACAGCCGCAGCGAGAAGATGTAGGAGGAGATGGCGATACTGGCCCCGATAAGCACGGGCCCCAGGGTCAGGATCATCCAGTACATGGCAAACGCCTGCGCCAGCGGGCGGCCCTGGGTCGAACGCCAGATGTAGTTGAGGTTCTTGTCGATGGCGGAGATCAGCATCAGCGCCACCACCACCAGTGCCCCTATCCCCACAGCTGTGGTGTTGGTGGCATTGGCGACGAAGCCGTCGATGTACTCCTTGAGCATGTCGCCCGCGGTCGGCACGAAGTTGTGGTAGACGAACTGCTCCATCGCCTGTTTGAGGCTCTGGAACACCGGGAAGGCGGACATCATGCCAAAGACCACGGCGATCATCGGCACCAGTGAAAGCAGGGTGACATAGGCCAGATAACCGGCGGTAACCGTCAATCTGTCCTGCTGGAAACGGCCCCAGACAAACTGGGCAAAGTGGCGACCATCATGGCGCAAGAAGGAGAGGGCGTGGGCCAAACGGCCGCTGACAGGCTGCTGCATCTTGATTCTCGTTAGCGTCATAGTGGCAATATTGTGTCAGAGGAGAGCGCTGTTTGACCACCTTTGCACCCGATTTGCCTCCATCTGCCCCAACCTGTCACCCGGCTGGCGTCTCTGACTGTCGCCAGAAGCAGAAATAAAAACGGCCCCGCTATGGGGCCGTTTGCAACGCCGGATTACAGCATGTAGTCCGCGGGCAGCTCGATGCGGGCGACGCCGGAGGCGACCGCTGCCAGCGCCACGGCGCGGGCAACCCGCGGCAGCAGACGGGCATCCATCGGCTTGGGAATGACGTAATCCTTGCCGAAGGCCAGCTCGCTGACCCCGGCGGCGGTCAGCACTTCGGCCGGCACCGGCTCCTTGGCCAGCGCGCGGATCGCCTCGACCGCGGCAATCTTCATGGCATCGTTGATGCGGCTGGCACGGGCATCGAGGGCACCGCGGAAGATGAAGGGGAAGCAGAGCACGTTGTTGATCTGGTTCGGGTAGTCGGAGCGGCCGGTACCCATGATGAGGTCGCTGCGCACCGCGTGGGCCAGCGCAGGCTTGATCTCTGGGTCCGGGTTGGAGCAGGCGAAGATCACCGGATTGGGCGCCATCAGGGCGACCGCCTCGGCGGGCAGCACATCGGGGCCGGAGACGCCGACAAACACATCCGCCCCTTCGATGACATCCATCAGGGTGCGCAGCGGGGTCTCGTTGGCGAAACGCTGCTTGTACTTGTTGAGATCGCTGCGGCCGGTGTGAATCACTCCCTGACGATCCAGCATGAAGATGTTGTGCGCCCTGGCGCCACACTTGATCAGCAGGTCCATGCAGGCGGTGGCGGCAGCCCCCGCCCCCATGCAGACGATGCGGCTGTCACTGATCTGCTTGCCCTGCACTTCCAGTGCGTTGAGCAGACCGGCTGCGGTGACGATGGCGGTACCGTGCTGGTCATCGTGGAACACCGGAATATCGCAGCGCTCGATCAGCGCCTCTTCAATCTCGAAACACTCCGGCGCCTTGATATCTTCCAGATTGATGCCACCGAAGGTATCGGCGATGGCCGCCACCGTGTCGATAAACTGCTGGCTGGTCTCGTGCTTCACCTCGATGTCGATGGCGTCGATACCGGCGAAGCGCTTGAACAACAGGGCTTTGCCTTCCATCACCGGCTTGGAGGCCAGCGGCCCCAGATTACCCAGACCCAGAATGGCGGTGCCGTTGGAGATGACGGCCACCAGATTGCCCTTGCCGGTATAACGGTAGGCATCGGCCGGGTTGGCAGCGATCTCGCGCACCGGCTCGGCAACACCCGGGCTGTAGGCCAGCGCCAGATCACGGGCAGTTTCGGCAGGCTTGGTCAGGGCGATGGCAATTTTGCCCGGTACGGGCAGGGCGTGGTAATCGAGTGCTTCTTGACGCAGATCGGACATGGGGGACCCCGATGTGGTTGGTGCAAATGAGGTGCCGACAGGGGGCACGCAGAAGGGCGGGGATCATAAAAGAAAGCGGCGGGCATGCCCAGCAGATCATGCTGCTATCAGCCAGATCAGACCAGTTATTTCAGCACCTTACCCCACCGACACCTACCACTTTAGTTATAGATTCTGCCGCATGGGATAAAAATGGCGCAAAAAGGGCGGCAAGTTGGCCTTGCCGCCCTTTCTGTCAGTGCTGTAGACCTGACTCAGTTGCCCAGATAGACCGGCAACAGATTTGCCATCGACAGGAAGTGGAACAGCGCGGTCGCCAATCCGAACAGGATCAGCAGCCAGGCCATCAGCTTGCCGCCGGGGGTGACGAAATGGGGAGTCACTTCGCCCCGCTCGGCCCGCGCCCGGGTGCGCAGCACCAGCAATGCCGGGATGATGCAGGTCCAGATGGTAGCGGCGGCACCGGCATAGCCGATGGCCAGCAGGAAGCCGAACGGGAAGAGCAGGGAGAGCAGCAGCGGCGGCAGGAAGGTGACCGCCCAGGTCTTGCAGCGACCGGCGCGGCTGTTGTCGAACTTGAACAGATCAGCCAGATAGTCGAACACCCCGAGCCCCACCCCGATAAAGGAGGAGAGGATGGCCGCCATGGAGAAGCCGTTGATGGCGCTGGCCACCTTCTCCGATTCGATCACCCCTGAAAGCGCGGAGAGCAGCACACTCACATCCCCTCCCTTGGCAATCACCGGAGCAAAATCCTGACGGGGAAGGTTGCCGAAAATCCCCAGCAGCCAGAGCACGTAGAGCGCCAGCGCGATCAGGGTTCCCCCCAGAATGGCCCATCTGGCCTGCTGCTCGTTCTGGTAGTAGGCACGCAGGGAGGCAACCGAGTGGTGATAGCCGAACGAGGTGAGCGCCACCGGCAGCATCGCCATGGCATAAGGGGCATAGCGACTCTCGCTGCCCGCCAGATCGAGCAGGGTCGGCAGCTTGATACTACCGAGCAGACCGGCCACACCGAGGGCGAAACTGAGGATCATGAAGGCGATCAGCACCACCGAAATACGGTCAACGGCGCGGGTCGAGTGCCACACCACCGCAGAGAAGAGCGCCACAAACAGCACGGATGCAAGCTTGCTGTCGATCCCCAGTATCCCCTGCAGGATGGCGCCGGAGGAGGTGATATAGGCGTAGAGCAGAATGCCGCCAACAAAGTAGACCGAGAGGTTGTTGAGGAGATTGAGCTTCTCCCCCAGCAGCTCACGAGTCACGGTATTGAAGGAGACCCGCATATCGTGGTGCTGGAAGGATTCCAGCAGCATCCAGCCGGAGAGGGTCATCATCACCATGGTGACGGTCAGCGCCAGCACCGACCAGAGGGTCCAGGCCCCCGCCCCCGAACTCGGCAGACCGAGCATGCCAGCTCCCACGCAGACGCTGGCAATGATGCAGGCGCCCCCCAAAATTGACGGTTTTTTCTTCATAATCCCTTCTTTTTCTGACTGATTATCTATCCGCGGTAAACAAGACCGCGGCATGATGCCAGCCTTTGCCATGAGACGCCTACCACTATCTGCCATAACCGGGCATGGCCGCCGCATAAAAAGTGCCCCGAACGGGGCACTCTATCAGCGGGAATGATGTGAAGAGGGTTAATCCATCACCGGGATACCTGCCCTCGCCTCGGCCTGACGGGCGATGGCCTCGGTCATCCCCTGAAAGATAAAGAGGTGGAACGGCAGCATGGCGAGCCAGTAGGCCAGCCCCCAGGCGCCCTGCGGGTGCCAGTGAGCGGTGACCCGGATGCGGGTCAACCCGGACTCCTCCGGCAGGATGTTGAACTCCAGCCGCCCGACGCCCGGGGCCTTCATGTTGAACAACAGATCGAGCCTGCGCCCCTCATCCACCCCGAGGATCTGCCAGGAGTCGAGCATGTCACCCTTCACGAAACGATCGGGATTGGTGCGGCCACGGGTGCGGGCCGGGCCGCCGATCAGATGATCCATCCATTCGCGCACTACCCACAGCTGGTTCATGTAGAAGTAGCGCTGCTCCCCCCCCAACTGCTGCAACACCCGCCACACCACCTCGGGAGAGGCGAGGCAGATGGCCTCGCCGCTGGCGGTGCGATCGTAAAAACCATATTCGGGATGGCGCCAGCGCAGGCCGAGCGGCGTCTCCTGCCCCTGCTGTTCGGCACCCAGCTTCTGCTCCAGCGCCAGACTCTCCGCCAGCGCCTCGTCGAAGCTGAGCAGGGTCTGTGGCAGCAGGGCCCGCAGCGGGCCATCATCGGCCGGAATATCGTGCTTGAGACCCCCCACCAGCGCCTTGGCCACCGGCTGTGGCACCGAGGTGACAAACTGCAGCCACCAGGCAGAGAGGCGCGGGCTCAGAAACGGGATGGGAATGATGGGGCAGCGCTTGCCGATATGGGCGGCGAACTTCTGCAACTGCTGTTGATAGCTGAGCAGCTCGGGGCCGACCGCATTGAAAATGCAGCCATCCACCTCGTCGGCTTCCACCAGCCCACCCAGATAGTGCAGCAGGTTTGACAGCGCAATCGGCGGCGTGCGCGAGCGCACCCATTTGGGCGTCACCATCATCGGCAGGTTGAACACCAGATCCCGCATCACCTCGAACGCCGCCGAACCGGGCCCGATGATGATGCCGGCACGCAGCTCCACCGTCGGTACGCCGGAGTCACGAAACAGCTCGCCACAGTGGCGGCGGGAGTTGAGATGGCGGCTGTTGCACTGCTCAGGCTGGATTGCCCCGAGATAGATGATGCGGCGCACCCCGGCAGCACGAGCGGCGGCAGCGAAGTTCTTTACCCCCTGCTGCTCCAACCGGTGAAAATCGGCCCCCGCCCCCATGGCATGCACCAGATAGAAGACAGTATCGATGCCCGCCAGCGCAGGCAGCAGTGTGATCGGCTTGAGGCTGTCGGCGAGGCGAAACTCAACCCCCTCAGGCAAGCGACAGGGACGGCGCGCCCCGGCAATCACCCTGTAGCCGAGGGTTTGCAGGTGAGGCACCAGATAGGAACCGATATAGCCTGCCGCTCCCATCACCAGACAATTACGCATGAGTGAAGCCCTCAACATCATTGATGCAAGGGGCGCCAGACAGGAATCCACCATAGCCCGCCACGTCCATCACCAGACAATTTCTCATGTAATTCTCCCTATCCTCACCGATGCCGCTTGTCAGCCAGAGTGCGCAGCGCTACCTGAAAATGTTCAACTAGAGCGCCACCATCCAGTCTCTTGCCATCCTGCCACGCCGCCACCTTGCAACCTAGTACTAACCACCTCCCTGATTAGTCCGATTTGGTGTTAAGCCCTGTACATTAAGCGGTCGATAACTGACCAGATGTATAGCGCCGAGGGCGAACGTATGCGCATCGATCACTACGACCTCCAGGGGGAGGTGCAATACCGGCAAAAACAGGCCCAGAGCCGCAAGGTGCGCAACCTCGGGCCAGTGCCACCCGCCATCAATCCACCGGAGGGCAACAACACGGCAGCGGCCGGCGAACGCAGCAGCACCCTGACCATCACCAGCGCCCTGACGCTGCAAACCGCAAGGCAATCCGCCGCCAGCCAGCAAGCGACAACACCTCCCGCCCCGCCCGCAGCAGACGTCGGCAAAGAGCAGGATGGTATTCCCGACGATGGACTGGATAACCGCCAGCGGCTGATCAAGCTGATGATCGAGGCGATGCTGGGCCACGAAATCGAGCTGCCCAAGCCGCTCAAACCCTCCGAAGAAGGAGGCGATGGAGTGACCCAAGGAGACGCCGCTGCTCAAGCCGCCGAGCCGGATCAACTGGTGGAGGTGACTGACACCCTGCTGCAACAGGAGCAGCTCAACGTGGTGGCATCGGCCAGCGTAGCGACTCGGGATGGTCAGACTATTCAGCTCGATCTCGGCTTTGTGCTCGACTGGCGCCAGCTGGAGGTGAGCCAGCGGCGCACCACCCTCAATGCCCTCAAGGATCCGCTGGTGCTCAGTCTGGATGGCAAGATCGCCGATCTGACCGAGGCACGGGTCACTTTCGATATTGATCAGGATGGCAAAGAGGATAGCCTGCCGGGCTTGAGTGAAGGCAGCGGCTTTGTGGCGCTGGATCGCAATGGCAACGGCACCATAGACGATGGGGGCGAGCTGTTTGGTGCTCGCTCCGGCAATGGCTTCGGCGAGTTGGCCACCCTGGATGAGGATGGCAACGGGGTGCTGGATGAGGGGGATAGCCAGTTTTCAGCGCTGCAGTTCTGGCATCCGGAGCACGCACCTATCGCGCTGGTCGAACTGGGGATCGGCGCCATCCTGCTGCGCCCCCTCGACACCCCCTTCAACCATCTGGGGGAGAGCGGCAATCAGGGGGTGCTGCGCCAATCCGGCCTCTATCTCACCGAACAGGGTAAAGGAGGCTGGGTGCAGCAGATCGATCTGCGGGTCTGAGCCTTGAAATGAAGTCACCCATCGGTCGCTGACGATAACTGTCAGCGACCGGCTCCGGTGCCACCATCAACTCAGCTCGGTGGGGTCGATATCCAGACTCCAGCGCACCCTTTTGGTCTCGGGCCAGCCTTCCAGCTCCTTCACCGCCCAATCCAGCAGCTGGGCCAGCGGTGCCCGATTCGGCCCCTGCACCAGCAACTGCATGCGAAACTTGCCCGCCTTGCGCTCCATAAAGCCGCTGATGGGCCCCAGCACCTGAACGTGGGGATAGCTGGCGCTGCGCAGGGTATCGGCGAGGCGGGCGAGGAACAGCTGCACCTCGTCACGGCCGTTGGCCTCGGCGCGGAACAGCCCCTGATAGCTGAAGGGCGGCAGCCCCAGCAGGCGGCGCTCTTTCAACGCCGTATCGGCGAAGTGGCCGTAACCATTCTGGGTCAGATCCTGCAGCAGGGCGTGCTCCGGATGGTGGCTCTGCAGCACTACCAGCCCGGGTTTGCTGGCGCGACCGGCGCGGCCCGCCACCTGGGTGTAGAGCTGGGCCAGTTTCTCGGCGGCGCGAAAATCGGCGCTGAACAGGGCACCATCCACATCCAGCAGACCCACTAGCGTCACATCCGGGAAGTGGTGGCCCTTGGCCAGCATCTGGGTGCCGATCAGGATCTTGTACTTGCCCGCCTTGATGTCGCCGAGATGGGTCTCCAGCTCCCCCTTGCGGCGGGTGTTGTCCCGATCGATGCGTACTACCGGATATTGCGGGAAAACCGTGGTGAGCAGCTGCTCCAGCTGCTCGGTGCCCACCCCGGAGCCAATCAGCTCGTTGCTGCCACACTCGGGGCAGTGGTGGGGCAAGGGGCGCACGCTGTCGCAATGATGGCAGTGCAGCCGTCGTCCGGCCTGATGCCAGGTGTACCAGGCATCACAACGCTCACAAGCGGCGCTCCAGCCACATTGGTGACAGATCAGAGCCGGGGCATAGCCACGGCGGTTGAGAAACAGCATCACCTGATTGCCCGCCGCTAGATGCTCTGCCATCAGCTGCTCCAGCTGGGGAGAGAGCCCGGCCTGCAGCCGCACGCTCTTGATATCCAGGATCACCTGACGGGCGGTCTGGGCGTTACCGGCGCGGCGGGTCAGGGTGAGGTGGTGATACTTGCCGGTGCGGGCGTTGTGCAGCGTCTCCAGCGACGGGGTGGCCGAGCCAAGCAGGATGGGAATACCGGCACGATGAGCCCGCATCACCGCCAGATCCCGCGCGTGGTAGCGAAAACCGTCCTGCTGCTTGAAGGAGCCGTCGTGCTCCTCGTCGATGATAATGATGCCGAGGTTGTGAAACGGGGTGAACACCGCAGAGCGGGTGCCGATCAGGATGGCGGCGGCGCCGTCTCGACAGGCGAGCCAGGCATCGAGCCGCTCCCTGTCGTTCATGGCGGAGTTCATCGCCACCACCGGCACGTTGAAGCGGCGGCGAAAGCGGTTGATGGTCTGCGGGGTGAGGCCGATCTCCGGCACCATCACCAGCGCCTGCTTGCCCGCCTTGAGTAACGGCTCGAGGATGCTTAAATACACCTCGGTTTTGCCGGAGCCCGTGATGCCATCGAGCAGGAAGGCGCCGAACTTGTCGCTCTGGCTGGTAACGGCGGAGACGGCCAGCGCCTGCTCGCCATTGAGGCGCAGCCCCTCCCCCGGCTCAAAGCGGGCAGCCCAATCGCCATCGTGGCTCGGCTCCAGCGAACGCTTCTCCAGCAGCCCCTTCTTCTCCAGCGCGGTGAGAGCTGCGCTCTGGATCTCCTCCTGCTTGAGGGCAGAAGGTGTCTGCGGCCCCTTGCGCAGCAAGGCGAGCGCTTGCTGCTGCTTGGCCGCCCGCTTGAGCTCGTTGAGGTCGATGGCCATGCCAGCCTCGGTAGCAAACCAGAACTCCAGTTCACGATAAGCGGCAGACTCCCCCTTGCGCACCAGCACCGGCAGGGCGTGGGGCAGCACTTCCCCCAGCGGATGCTGGTAGTAGCTGGCGCTCCAGTTCATCAGCGCCAAAATATCCGGCCCCAGCACCGGAGCCGCGTCCAATACCCGTTTGATGGGCTTGAGCTTGTTGCGAGGCACCTGGCTGTCAGCCGGATGATCCACCACCAGCCCGACCAGGGTCTGGGGACCGAAAGGGATCTCGACCCGGCAACCGGGGGCAGGTAACGGCAGGGGAGAGAGATAGTCGAAGTGACGGCGTAACGGTACCGGGACAGCGACACGAACCAGATCCAGCGTTTGGGAAGAATTCACCAGGGGTTGCCTATTTTTTCTGCGAAGCCACTTGCCTGATATCAGGCATTTCCTATATTATTCGCAGCCTTTGAAACTGTGTTCAACAATCGTGTGGTGTCCGACAAGAGATCGGATGGCGACACGGCCTATTAATTGAGGTTGTCCATGAAAGCTGGTATCCATCCTGACTACGTAGCCATCACCGCCAAGTGCTCTTGCGGTAACGTCATCAACACTTTCTCTACCATCGGTAAAGATCTGAACCTGGACGTGTGCTCCGAGTGCCACCCGTTCTACACCGGCAAGCAGAAAGAAGTTTCTAGCGGCGGCCGCGTAGACAAGTTCAACAAGCGTTTCGGTGCGATGACCACCAAGAAGTAATTTTACTTCTGAAGAATTCTGAAAAAGGCGCCCAATGGGCGCCTTTTTTACGATCCCTGTTTTTCATCCTTCATGTTCCCGCAGCCAGACGCACTCTCCCCTACTGGCTAAACCCTTTGGAACGACGCAAATAGACATACCCCTCACCCGGGCTGCCCCAACGCGACCGCCCTTCGTTGTCATAGGCTCGATCCAGCAATCTGACGCTGTCGGGGCCAATCCAGATATGCTGCACCAGAGTACTGGCCCCCCCAAAATCGGTGGAGCAGTGGCCCACCCGGGTATGACCGGCATACTCGCCAGACGGGGTGCGGGTCAGCCAGATCTCGCAACCGTGGCGCAAGGAGAGCTGCTGCGGGGTCAGGCTGTCGAGCAGGGAGGGATCGTGCCAGGCACCGGCAAAATCGGTGGCCCGGGGCATGGTCAGTTCGGCCATCAGGATCCGTCCATCAGGGGCGGGGGAGAAGCGGTAGATACGCTGGCGGAACGGGCGGATGGAGCGCAGGCTCAGGTACTGTTCGGCATAGACCCAGCGATAGCCCTGATAGCCGGGCCAGATCTCCATCAGCCGCAGCTCGGCACTGGTAAAGCGGCTGTCGTAACTGGCCTGCTCCCGGCTCGTAAAGGCCCCGTTGAACCAGCTGAGCAGCGGCTCCATGCCTGGCTTGAGTGGGGTGGCCCGGGGTGCCGGGCCTGCCAGCACCAGACAGGTGCAGAACAGCCCGAATACGGCCACCAGCAACTTTGCCATCGAATCCTTCCGAATCATCATAGTGGCGGCGATTATATGAGCGAATGCCCCCAATAACAGCCATTACGATCAAATCATTGCCACTCTGATGTGAAAACCTCGCAAAGATGTCAGTCCGGTCACTAAACCCGGTATTTCGCCACCGCATGATTCAACAGTTGCGCCTGCTTGTTGAGCCCATCACTGGATTTGGCATTTTCCTCCGCCATGGTGCTGGACTCCTGGGCGATGTCGCGGATGTTGTTGACGTTGCGGTTCACCTCGTTGGCCACCAGACTCTGCTGTTCGATGGCGGCGGCAATCTGGGTGCTCATATCCATGATGTGGGTGACATCCTGGGTGATCTGTCCCAACAGCTCCCCTGCGGTGCTGGCCTGCTCCGAGCTGCGGTTGCCCTGCTCGCGGCAGGTCGCCATCATCTCGACGATGCTGCCGGTCTGCTTTTGCAGGGAGCTGATGATGCCGGCGATCTCCTGGGTCGATTTCTGGGTGCGAATGGCGAGGCTGCGCACTTCGTCGGCCACCACCGCAAAACCACGGCCCTGATCCCCCGCCCGCGCCGCTTCGATGGCCGCATTGAGCGCCAGCAGGTTGGTCTGCTCGGCAATCCCCCTGATCACATCCAGCACTGAGCCGATGGTCTCGCTCTCTTTTTGCAGTTGTCCCACCTCCCTGGACGAGCTTTCCAGATTGCCCGCCAGCGAGCGGATCTGGCTGACCGTATTTTCGACTGCGGTGCGCCCCTCCATCGCCTTGTTGTTGGTGGTCTGGGCATTGTTGGCGGCCTGTTCGGTATTGCGGGCGATCTCTTCGATGGTGGATCCCATCTCGGTGGAGGCGGTCGCCACCATGTCGGTCTCCTGCAGCTGACGCGCCGCCCCCTCGCTGGTGCGCTGGACGTTGGCCGAGAGGTGATCGGCTGCCTCCGTCAGGGTATGAACACTCTGCTTCACATCGCCGATCAGGGTGCGGAATCCGCCCAGCATCACGTCCAGATTACCCGCCAGCTGTGCCATTTCATCAGCCCCCTGCAACTCGATTTTCAGCCGCAAGTCATTATCCTGACGAATGCGATTGACCGTCTCGTTCACCCGGGTGATGGGGCGGTCGATGCTGCGGCCGAGCAGCACACTCATGATGCCGATCAGCACGATAATCACCCCGCCACAGACCAGCATCAAGCTGTTGAGGCGAGCTGTCTGCCGCTCCAGTTCATCGACAATGTGCTGGTCAACGGTCGCAAACCCCTGTTCGGTTTGATGCACCAGATCCCGCATCTGGTTGCGCAACCCCTCACCCTCTTTCAGACCCAGCACCTGCATTCCCTGCACCAGGGCGACAAAATCCTGCCGGTATTGCTTGCTGGCCTGCTCCAGCTTGCCGCGATCCGCCTCCGGCAAAGCGGCAAGGCTATCCTGAAAGCTCTTGTGCAAGGTCTCGAAGCGATCCAGATACTGGATGTCGGAGCGCAGCATGAAGTCCTTCTCCGCCCGCCTCAGCTGCAACATGGTGATGAGCAGCCCCTGCTGATCCAGTTGTTTGAGGCCATCTTCCACCTCATGTACCGCGGCCCGCAATTTGCCATAAAGACCATCTTCCGGCCCCAACCCTATCTTCTGCTGCTGGGCGACCAGGGCGCTGAAGGCACTGCCATAGGCCCCCATCTGCTGATCCAGCCGGGTCAGCTCACCATGCACCACGCTGATATTGTCATCGGCACTCAGAGTGCGGTTGAGCGTATGGAAACTCGCCAGCACTTTATTGAACTGATCGACGAAGGTCATCTCCTTGCGGATCACAAAATCCTTCTCGGCACGCCGCAGATTGAGCATGGCGATCTCCAACTGATCCACATTGCGCTGGGCATCGGCCAGATGGCGACTGACCTGACTGGAGTAGAGAAACAGGCCGCTCAGTACCAGCATGGCAATCGCCACCAGCACCGTATTCAGGATCAATTTATGACGTATCAGCACGATGGACCTCTCGCAAACCAGGCAATGGACTGCATTGAGCTTATGCAGAAAAGCGGCGACGGGTGATCTGTGCAAGGAATATTCATTGAAATGCCACACCCACTCCTTATACTGGTTGCACCTGTTTCCAGCCGTGGATTTGACACTATGGAATACAACACTTCAGAATTGTGCGACATCTATCAGGACATGGTGGATGTACTCGAACCCATGCTCTGCTCCTTCGGCGGCCGCGCCTCTTTCGGCGGCGTCATCACCACAGTCAAATGCTTCGAATCGAATGGCCTGATCCGTGAACTCGTCAAAGAGAATGGACTGGGGCGCGTCTTGCTGATCGATGGCGGTGGCTCCATGCGCCGTGCCCTGATCGACAGCGACATCGCTACGACAGCGGCCGAGAACGATTGGGAAGGGATTGTCTGCTACGGTTGCGTCCGCGAGGTCGATATTCTGGAGGATCTGGATATCGGCATTCAGGCGCTGGCAGCCATTCCGGTCGGTGCCGACAGCAAGGATGTAGGGGAGACCGATCTGCCGGTCAACTTCGGCGGCGTGACTTTCCTGCCTGACGACCACCTTTACGCCGATACCACAGGGGTAATCCTCTCACCCGAGGCACTCGATATCGAGTAAGCCACAGACAGAGTGACGACGGGAGCCTTGGCTCCCTTTTTTTATGGCTGCAACTTGCTGAAAAAAGACAAAAAAAGAGGGCCAGATAAACTGGCCCTTAACTGGAAGCAATGTGAGCAATGTCGTGCCTTCACAAGAAGTCCATCACGTTGGAACGAATGAAGTCTTTCCCGGAAAACAAGTTAACAATAATCATTCTCATTTAACTAGGCAAGCGCTATTTGCAGAAAGTGCAAATAAATTGACCACCGCGAAGGGTGGTCAATTTCATCAGGCTTGTCGGGTGGCCGTCTGCAGGCTGGATAATCCGGCCTCGCCCACCAGCTTGCGGCTGAGGTAACGCAGCAAGACGCCGTAGAGCGGCACGAACAAACCAAGGCTTATCAGTAACTTGAATACGTAATCGACGGTTGCTATCTCGACCCAGTGCTCTGCCATGAAAGGATCTGTGGTGCGCCAGAAGGCCACACTGAAGAAGGCGATGGTATCGACCAGATTACCGAACAGGGTGGACGCCGCCGGGGCAACCCACCAGGCTTTCATCAGTCGCAGCCGGTTGAACACCACCACATCCATGAACTGACCCACCAGATAGGCCATAAAGCTGGCCAGCGCGATTCGTGCCACGAACAGATTGAACTCGGCCAGATTGCCAACACCCTGGAAGCTCCCTTCGAAGAAGAGCACGGAGAGCGCATAGGAGACCGCCAGCGCAGGCAGCATCACGGTCTGGATAATCTTGCGCGCCAGACCGGCACCGAAGATCCGCACCGTCAGGTCGGTGGCCAGGAAGATAAACGGGAAGCTGAACGCACCCCAGGTGGTATGGAAGCCAAACACAGTGATCGGCAGCTGCACCAGATAGTTGCTGCTGGCAATGATCAGGATGTGGAACAACGACAGGCGAACAAGCGCCGTTTGGTACTGTGCAGGGGTCAGATTCATCTTGTGACCTTTTTGGTTAATGGGGTTAGGGAACCCATACCGCCACCATTGGCGATAATCGAGGGGCGAGATTATACGCCCCCAAATCGATAGTTCAATCTTTATGCGATGATATGCGCCCGGATTGGCCAGCCGCAAAGCAGGCCTCGCGGGCGATGGTTACCCCTTGTGTTGCCTGGCGAGCCAGAGCAACACCTCCCGATCCGCCGGACGTACAGCCTCCAGCCAGCAACCGCTGTAGTGTTCATACTCCAGCCGAAACTGACTTCCCTCGAACTCCAGCAGCCAGCAGTGGCGGTCGGCCCCCACATCCTGCTCGAACGGCTGCAACTCCCACTCTCGCAGCAAGGCCTGCGCCAACACCGGAAACGTGTCCCAGTCGAGCGCCGGGCAATCCAGCGTTACCACGGCGGCTTCGTTATCTACCTGCTTGATCTGCCAACTCATTCCCTGTCTCTCAGCTGCTGCAGGAGAGCTCGCCACCGTAATACCATGCTGGCGCAGGAGTAGCGAGATCCTCATATTCGGGTTGTTCATCATAGGGGCGCTGCAGGGCGGCGAACAGCCGCTCGAACGGCTGCATATCCCCTGCCTCGGCGGCATCGATCGCCTGCTGGGCCAGCGCATTGCGCAGCACATACTTGGGATTGATGGCATCCATCTGCGCCTTGCGCACGGCATCCTCGCTTCCTTCGCGCACCAACCGCGCCCGATAGCGCTCCAGCCACGCCTGCCAACCCCGCGGATCAGGCAACAGGGCCAGCAGATACGCGGGCCACGCCCCCTCTTGCGTTACCTCACCGAGACGGCGCAGGAACAGGTGGTAATCCACCTTGTTAGCAGCCAGCAGCCGGAACAGCTCGCGGAACAGCGCCGGATCATCCTCCTCCCACACCGCCAGCCCGAGTTTGGCCCGCATCAGTTCGGAATAGTGCAGCATCAGCTGCTGCTCGTACTGGGCCAACGCCGCAGCCAGCGCATCACCGTCTACATGGCCAGCCAGTGCCTGTGCCAGTTTTTGCAGATTCCAGTAGCCGACCGCGGGCTGCTGATCCAGCGCGTAACGACCCGCCGGATCCGAGTGATTGCAGACAAAATCGGGCACGTAGGCATCGATAAAGCCGTAGGGGCCGTAATCCAGCGTCAGGCCGAGCAGCGACATGTTGTCGGTGTTCATAACCCCGTGACAGAAGCCCGCCGCCTGCCATTTGGCAATCAGCCGCGCGGTGCGGCGTACTACCTCGGCAAACAGTTCGGCGCCATTCTCCAGCTCGGGGAAGTGGTGGCGCAGCAGATACTCGATGAGCGGCGGGATCTTCTCCCCCTGCCCGCTCCAGGCGAAATACTCGATATGACCGAAGCGCAGATGGCTTGGGGCGGTGCGCAGCACGGTTGCTCCCGTCTCGACCTGTTCGCGGTAAACAGGCTCACTGCTCCCCACCAACACCAGCGCCTGGGTGGTAGGAATACCGAGGGCATGGAGCGCTTCTGAGGCGAGATACTCGCGAATGCTGGAGCGCAGCACGGCGCGGCCGTCGCCAAAACGGGAGAACGGTGTTTTACCCGCCCCCTTCAGATGGAGATCCCAGCGGCTGCCATCCGGAGCATGCTGCTCACCCAACAGCAGCGCCCGGCCATCCCCGAGCCGAGGGCTGTAACCCCCGAACTGATGGCCCGCATAGACCTGCGCCACCGGCTGCATACCGGGCAGCACTTTTCCCTCGCCACAGCAGGCAATCCAGTCCGCCTCGCTGACGCCTCCCAGCCCCAACTCTGCCAGCAAAGCCCGGTTGAGATGAAGCAACCGGGGTTGCTGCAGCGGCTGAGGGGCCACAGACTCACAGGCCCAGGGCAACTCGGTCGCAAAAGTGTTGATCAGCTTCATGGTTGTGCCATTCGTCCCTGCGTATGCTCGTGTCACTCTTTATACTGCCGTCAGCCACGCTTGTGCTCACTGGCAACCATCATTTTTCAATTCAAGGAGAAGAAGATGCAAAAATGGGTATATGCCCTGCCTTTGCTGGCACTGGCGTGGGGTCATCAGGCCAAGGCTGCCGATATCGAAGCCGGAAAAGCCAAAGCGGCGGTCTGTGCCGCCTGTCACGGCGTGGAAGGCAAGGCGATGATCCCCAACTATCCCCATCTGGCGGGTCAGAATCCCGCCTATCTGGTGAAGCAGTTGAAAGCGTTCAAGGATGGCACCCGCAAAGAGCCCTTGATGGACCCCTTCATGGCGCCGCTGACCGAGGCGGATATCGACAATCTGGCAGCCTTCTACGCCAGCCTGAAATAACCTCGCGTCTGACCCTAGGTTCTTCCGAGCCGCGCTTACAGTGGTCGATTACGCTTCGCTAATCGACCCTACCGGCGGCAGTAGTCGATGATAAGGTCCATAAAGGCTTCGCCGAAGCGTTCCAGCTTGCGGTGGCCAACCCCGTTGATGGCCAGCATCTCGTCCTCGGTCATCGGCATCGCCGCTGACCCCATCTCCACCCGAGTTGCTATCTATCTGCGGCAGTAGTCGATGATAAGGTCCATAAAGGCTTCGCCGAAACGTTCCAGCTTGCGGTGGCCGACCCCGTTGATGGCCAGCATCTCGTCTTCGGTCATCGGCATCAGCTGGGCCATCTCCACCAGGGTCGCATCGTTGAACACCACGTAGGGCGGCACCTCTTCGTCCTCGGCAATCTGCTTGCGCAGACCCCGCAGCTCCTTGAACAACCGCTTGTCGTAGTTGGCGTTGTCGAGCAGGCCGTTGCGCTTCTCCTTGCGGCTGGAGATAGGCTGCAGGCGGGGCACCGCCAACTCCAGCTTCACCTCGCCACGCAGCACGGGGCGGGCCGCTTCGGTCAGCTGTAGCACCAGATTACGGGTGATGTTCTGGGTCAGCAGCCCCTTGTGGATCAGCTGGCGGATCACGCTCATCCAGTATTCGTGGCTCTGATCCTTGCCGATGCCATAGGTCGAGAGCTTGTCGTGGCCGTGATCCTTGATGCGCTGGTTGAGGGAGCCGCGCAGCACCTCCACCACATAACCCACCCCGAAAGCCTGCCCCACCCGCCAGACACAGGAGAGCGCCTTCTGGGCATCTTCGGTACCGTCATAGCTCTTGGGCGGATCGAGACAGATATCGCAGTTGCCGCACGGCTTGTCGTTGTATTCGCCAAAGTAATTGAGCAGCACCTGACGGCGGCAGGTCTGCGCCTCGGCGAAGGCCTCCATCACGTTGAGCTTGTACTGCTCCACCTGCAACTGCTGGGGATTCTCGATGTTGTCGAGCAGACGGCGTACCCGGCCGATGTCGGCAGGATCGTAAAGCAGCAGCGCCTCGGCGGGGGTGCCATCACGACCGGCGCGACCGGTCTCCTGATAGTAGGATTCGATGTTCTTCGGAATGTCGTAGTGCACCACGAAGCGCACATTGGGTTTGTCGATACCCATGCCAAACGCCACCGTCGCCACCACGATCTCGACATCATCCTTGAGGAAGGCATCCTGGGTCTGCTGGCGCTGCTCGAGCGGCAGCCCCGCATGATAGGGCGCCGCCTTGCAACCGTGGCGGGATAGCCGCTCGGCCACCTCCTCCACCCGGTTGCGGCTGGAGCAGTAGACGATGCCGCAGTTGCCCTTCTGGCTCTGCACGTAGCGCAGCAGCTGCTCCGCCGCCTTGAATTTCTCCACCAGGCTGTAGCGGATATTGGGTCTGTCAAAGCTGGCGGTGTGAATAAAGGGGTCGTTCAGCTCGAGCCGGTGCAGCATATCGCTGCGGGTCGCCTCGTCGGCGGTGGCGGTGAGCGCCACCACCGGCACCTGCGGGAACCACTGTTTTAGCCGGCCCAGCGCCGCGTATTCCGGCCGGAAATCGTGGCCCCACTGGGAGACACAGTGCGCCTCGTCGATGGCGAACAGCCCGAGCGGCAGCTCGGCCAGCCGGTCCATAAATTCGTGCTGCAGCAAGCGCTCGGGGGAGACATAGACCAGCTTGATCTCGCCGCGACGCATGGCGGCGAAGTTCTGGATCATCTCCTCCCGGCTCAGGGCCGAGTTGATGTAGACCGCCGCCACGCCGTTGGCGCGCAGACTGTCGACCTGATCCTTCATCAGCGAAATAAGGGGAGAGACCACCACCCCGAGCCCGGGCCGCAGCAGTGCCGGGATCTGGTAGCAAAGCGACTTGCCGCCACCGGTGGGCTTGAGCACCAGCGCATCGCGCCCCGCAACGATCTGCTCGATGATCTCGAGCTGACCCGGCCGAAACTGCTGATAGCCGAAGACCGCCTGCAGCAGGGCAAGCGGACTCTCTGGCTGAGGATCTGGCAGGGTTTCGGCAATCGCGGTCATGGGCTCTCCTTTGGGGTCGCCATTCTAAAGCAGCCGCCGCCCACAATAAACCTGCCATTGCGACTGTTAAGGAACTGTTGCAGACTGGCTGGAGTTTTTACTCGGCTTTGATGACAAGGATTGGGATCAGAGAATGAAACAGATGCTCAAGAAGATGGCGCTCAGTGGCATTGCCAACCTGTTTGCCGAGAGGATGCCGTTCAACAAGCTGATTGGCATGCAGGTGACCCACTACGACTTCGACAAGGTGGAGCTGCGCATCAAGATGGACGAGAAGCTGATCGGCAACCCTTTCCACAACATCCTGCACGGTGGCGTCACCGCCAGTCTGCTGGATGTGGCGGGCGGCATGATTGTCGCCGCCTCCTGTATCGACGAGCTGGAGGAGTTCTCCCCCAGCTATCTCAAGGAGCGCTTCGCCCGCCTCGGCACCATCGATCTACGGGTGGATTACCTGCGCCCGGGGCGCGGCAACGAGTTTATCGCCACCGCCCACATCATCCGGGCGGGCAGCAAGGTGGCCGTCGCCCGGATGGAGCTGCACAACGAAGAGGGCACCCACATCGCCTTCGGCACCGGCACCTATCTGGTGGGTTGAACCAAATTAGTGCATAAAAACCACGCTGCTAATCCACTTTTAATCATTAGATTCCTTACCCCCTCTGGCCGAACAAGGTCCATACTGATAGTCGGGATTGTGTGCAGAGGGAGGATTGCAGGCGATGAGTGCGAAACTGGCCATCAAACCATCCAGAGCCTTGTTGACACAGCTCGAGTCCATGCTCGACGAGGTGCAGACACCCGAGTGTCGCCACTGGTTGGAACAGGAGCTTGAGGGGTATTCTCTCTCCTCACCCCTGCCTTGGTATCGCATCGTTCCCTGTCGGCAACGCGGTCACTTTCTGGATCTGAAAACGGGAAAATATTTGACCTGTCATATCAACAGTCAAACGCTATGCCAACGCGATCTGGCCCAAATTCAGTTCATTTATGCCCGTGAACCCGCCGCCCACTATTTACTGCAACGCAATTCCGGTATTGAACCCTGGCCAGAGCAGCTGCTGGAAGATTATCAGGAGCAGTTGATCCCCGGCCATTTATGCCTGCAAGCCTGGCATGAGCCCGTGATTTCATTACGTGCACAACTGATGGAGGGAATAGAACATTTCATTAGTGAGTACCCCAAGCACGCGGCCTTGCTGCCTCAACACAGTTTCAAGGCTTTGCGGCATCAGCACTGGCATATCTGAGTAAGCGCCTAGCGCGCAAGGAGGGCACCATAGACAAGACCCATAGCGAGATTGCCACAATCTAGAGTGCCGGAGTCAGGATCAGACTCCACCGATGGGCCACCGAGCGGTGGCCCTTTTAATTTCCGCAGCAGCTACACTATCGACAGCCCTATGCGCAATAAGCACCCTCTGCTTATACCCAGCCTTTCTTCCTTTACCCGCCCTTCTCATATCCCACCGACTTATCGCACCTCTATCCCCTTCCGGCCGGAAAAAGTGGGTTGCCATCACAAGCCGAAAACGAATAGCGAATAGCGAATAGCGAATAGCGAATAGCGGATAGCGAATAGCGGATAGCGGATAGCGGATAGCGGATAGCGGATAGCGGATAGCGGATAGCGGATAGCGGATAGCGGATAGCGGATAGCGGATAGCGGATAGCGGATAGCGGATAGCGGATAGCGGATAGCGGATAGCGGATAGCGGATAGCGGATAGCGGATAGCGGATAGGCAAAGTGTGGCGCCGCGCGCCGTGAAGCCGCAACCCTAACAAGCAATCATTGCCCGTTGAATCTTGGACTATCGGCAGGTCGGCAGGTCGGCAGGTCGGCAGGTCGGCAGGTCGGCAGGTCGGCAGGTCGGCAGGTCGGCAGGTCGGCAGAGAAAAGGGCAACCCGCGGCGGAAAGCCAATGCAAAAAGGCCGCTCAATTGAGCGGCCTTTTCAAATTTGGTCGGTGTGAGAGGATTCGAACCTCCGACCCCTTCGTCCCGAACGAAGTGCGCTACCAAGCTGCGCTACACACCGATGTCTGCGGGACGGGAATTTACCGAAAGCCCCGACCCGACACAAGCCTTTTTTGCATTTGGCAGGAAAAAAAGTGCCATTCGCTCAACTATTCAGCACTCTTTTCACCCGTTTACCGGGCTGCAGCCAGCTAGTGACATTCCGGCAACCCGCCGTCAGGTCAAGCGCTGGGAGGCTGGCCCCAGCAGACGGCGCTGCCAGTCAGCCACAGTGCCATGCTCCAGCCAGTCGGCTGCATGCTGGCGCCAGTTTGGCGAGAGGGCCGGATTTTCCAGCAACAGCAGCAGGTCGGTCTCGTTACGTACCTGATTGAACAGAATATCCGCCGTGCGCTTCACCGTCAGGTCGGGATAGGGCCTGTCTACCAGCTCCATGGCCGCGTCGGGCGCGATCATGCCCTCCTCCAGCACCCGCAGTAGCCAGCCACAACGGCCACCCAGCTGCATCACCTGCGACATCTGGCCATAACCAAAGCGCTGGTTGAGCTTGAAACAGGGGGATCTCGGCTGGCTGACCTGGATCAGCGCCTCACCGAGTCGATAGACATCGCCGATGCAGGCTTGCGCCTCAGTCAGCCCGATACCGGAGAGGTTCTCGCCAAAGGCGGCAGGTTGCCAGGGGGTGCGTGGCGCAGGAAGGCCCAGCGCGGTTTGCCAGGTCTGCCACCAGAGGTAGTGATCGGCCGGATAGAAGTGGAGCGCCCGATCCGGGCCACCGTGGTGGCGCTGGTCACACTGTTCATCCCCTTCCAGACCGGCAAAGGTACAGCGAACTGGCGCAGAGATCGGTTGCTTGTGAATGGCGCTGATGAGGCCGGGCACCAACTCGGTGCCACGACCGCTAAAAAGGGAGATCCGCATACTCATCCTCCAGATTGACGAGAGTAGGCGGATCTTAGCATGACGTCAGACGACGGCCTGCATCTGGGTAGTCATGGCGATCTCGGCGCGACGGCGCTTCTCCGCCCTGGCCATCAGATACCAGCTGCCGAAGGTAAAGAGCGATACCGACAGCAGGATCAGGCTGGCCACCGCGTTGATCTCGGGTTTCACCCCAAGTCGCACCGCCGAGAAGACCTCCATCGGCAGCGTGGTGGAGCCCGGGCCGGAGACGAAGCTCGCCAGCACCAGATCATCCAGCGACAGGGCGAACGACATCATGCCGCCTGCCGCCAGCGAGGGGGCGATCATCGGGATGGTGATCAGGAAGAACACCTTCCACGGCTTGGCGCCGAGATCCATCGCCGCCTCCTCGATCGAGAGATCCAGCTCCCGCAACCGCGCTGACACCACGATCGCCACGTAGGCGGTACAGAAGGTGGTGTGCGCGATCCAGATGGTCAGCATGCCCCGCTCGGCGGGCCAGCCCACCAGTTGGGCCATCGCCACGAACAGCAGCAGCAGCGACAGACCGGTGATCACCTCGGGCATCACCAGCGGCGCCGTCACCATGCCGCCGAACAGGGTACGACCACGGAAGTGGGGAATTCGGGTCAGCACGAAGGCCGCCACCGTCCCCAGCGCCACCGCGGCGATCGCGGTGTAGAAGGCGATCTCCAGCGAGCGGAACACAGACCCGATCAGTTGCTTGTTGTCGAGCAGGCCGAAGTACCACTTGAGCGACCAGCCACCCCATACCGTCACCAGCTTGGAGGCGTTGAAGGAGTAGATCACCATAATGACCATGGGCAGGTAGATAAACAGCAGCCCCAGCCAGAGCATCAGTTTGGCAAAACCGAAACGTCTCATCATGCCTTGTCCTCCAGCACTCTGAACTGGTTACGGTTGCAGCGGCTGGATACGGGATTGAACAACGCTGTTTTCATCATGCTTTACCCTCCAGCTCTTTGGCCTGGTTACGGTTGAAGAGGATGATCGGAATGATCAGCACCGCCAGCATCACCACCGCCAGCGCAGAGGCGACCGGCCAGTCGCGGTTGTTGAAGAACTCCTGCCACAACACCTTGCCGATCATCAGGGTCTCCGGGCCGCCCAGCATTTCGGGGATAACGAACTCCCCCACTACCGGAATAAATACCAGCATGCAGCCAGCGATAATGCCGTTCTTGGAGAGCGGCACCGTGATCCGCCAGAAGCGGGTCAGGTTGCGGGCACCGAGATCGGAGGCGGCCTCCAGCAGACTCTGATCATGCTTGACCAGATTGGCGTAGAGCGGCAGCACCATAAACGGCAGATAGGAGTAAACGATGCCGATATAGACCGCCAGGTTGGTATTGAGGATCTGCAGCGGCTCGTCGATCACCCCGATCCCCAGCAAGACGCTGTTGAGCAGGCCGTTGTTGCTGAGGATCCCCATCCACGCATAGACCCGGATCAGGATGGCGGTCCAGGTCGGCATCATGATCAGCAGCAGCAGCACGGTCTGGGTCTCCTTGTTGGCCCGTGCGATGGAGTAGGCCATCGGATAGCCAATCAGCAGGCAGAGCAGGGTGCTGATGAACGCCATCTTGAGGGAGCCCAGATAGGCCGCGATATAGAGCTCATCCTCCTGCAGCAGCAGGTAGTTGCCCATGTTGAGCAGGATGGTGAGCTGATTGTCGGCCCAGCTCACCACGTCGGTGTAGGGCGGGATCGCCACATCCGCTTCCGCGAAACTGATCTTCACCACGATGACGAAGGGCAGCAGGAAGAACAGGAACAGCCAGAAGAAGGGGATGCCGATCACCAGCCGGCGCCCCCCGACCCGCTTCAGTCGTTGCAAGAACTTCATGATTGCAGCACCACGCCGCTGTCATCTTCCCAGTAGAGGAACACCTGGTCATCCCAGGTTGGCCGCTTGCCGTGGCGTTCGGCATTGGCGATGAAAGCCTGAACGATTTTGCCCGAGGGCAGCTGGATGTGATAAACCGAGTGGCCGCCCAGATAGGCGATGTCATAGACCTCACCCTTGGTCCAGTTGAAGTCCGGGTGCTCGATCTCCTCCGGCTTTTGCAGACTCATCAGCAGTTTTTCCGGCCGCAGGGCGTAGGTCACCTTCTTGTTCTCGGCGCGGGAGCTGATGCCGTGGCCCACATAGATGGGCTGCTCCAGATCGGCGCAGGCGATAGTCGCGTGGTCCTGCTCATCCTCCACCAGCAGGCCATCGAACAGGTTGACGTTGCCGATGAACTCGCACACCAGCCGACTGGCCGGGGTCTCGTAGATATCCATCGGGCTGCCGATCTGCTCGATGCAGCCGAGGTGCATGATGGCGATCCGCTCCGCCATGGTCATCGCCTCTTCCTGATCGTGGGTCACCATGACGCAAGTAACCCCGACCCGCTCGATGATCTCCACCAGCTCCAGCTGCATCTTGGAACGCAGCTTCTTGTCGAGCGCCCCCATGGGTTCATCGAGCAGCAACAACTTGGGACGCTTGGCCAGCGAGCGGGCTAACGCCACCCGCTGACGTTGACCACCGGAGAGCTGGTGCGGCTTGCGACGGGCATACTGGGTCATCTGCACCAGCTTGAGCATCTCCTCCACCCGGGCATCGACCTCCGCCTTGGGCAGGCCGTCCTGCTTGAGGCCGAAGGCAATGTTCTGCGCCACCGTCATATGGGGGAACAGGGCGTAGGACTGGAACATCATGTTGATGGGGCGCTCGTAAGGCGGCATGTCGGTGATATCGACCCCGTCGAGGAACAGCCGCCCCTCGGTCGGGCGTTCGAAACCGGCCAGCATCCGCAGCAGGGTCGATTTGCCGGAGCCGGAACCACCGAGCAGTGCGAAAATCTCGCCCTTGTGGATATTGAGAGATACGTTATCGACCGCCAGCGTTTCGTCGAACTGCTTGCTTACCCGATCAATCTTCACCAGCACTTCTTTGCGCTGCTGACTGCCCTCGAGGGCTTTCTTGTAGGCACTGGAGGCTATCGCCATTACCAAACTCCCCAACGTGATACCGACCTCACGGCCGATCCATAAAAACGATTTGGCGCCCCCGAACGGGCACCAAGGTTAGGTTCCGGACTTGATCTTGTTCCAACTCCGGGTCATCAGCCGCATCACTGCGCGAGGGTGTGTCTGCGACACATAAAGCCTCGCCAGCACCGGCTGTGGTGGATAAACAGACTCGTCGTCACGCACTTTTTCATCCATAAACGCTGCCGCTTTGGCATTGGGATTGGCATAGCCCACATAGTTGCTGACCTTGGCAATCACTTCGGGCTGCAGGACGTAGTTGATGAGGGCGTGCGCCTCTTTGACATTGGTGGCATCAGCCGGAATCGCCATCATGTCGAACCAGAGATTGCCCCCCTCTTTCGGAATGCTGTAGGCAATCTTCACCCCCTTGCCAGCTTCATCGGCGCGGGCAGCGGCCTGCAGGATGTCGCCGGAAAAACCGGCTGCCACGCAGATATCGCCATTGGCGAGATCGCCGATGTATTTGGAGGAGTGGAAGTAGGCCACATAGGGCCGCACCTTGAGCAGCAGCGCCTCGGCCTGTTTGATATCAGCCTGTTCGTGGCTGTTTGGATCGAGTCCGAGGTAGTTGAGGGCAGCAGGGATCATCTCGTCGGCAGAATCGAGGAAAGCGACGCCGCAGCGAGAGAGTTTCGCCATGTTTTCCGGTTCGAAGATGGCCGCCCAGGAGTCAATCTTGTCGACCCCCAGCACCGCCTTGATTTTGTCGACGTTGTAGCCGATGCCGTTGGTTCCCCACAGATAGGGCACCGCGTATTGATGACCCGGATCCACCTTGTCGAGCTGCTTGAGCAGTACGGGATCCAGATTGGCCATATTGGGCAGCAGGGATTTGTCCAGCTTCTGGAACGCTCCCGCCTCTATCTGTTTGGCCAGGAAATTATTGGAAGGCACCACCAAATCGTAACCGGTCCGCCCCGTCAGCAACTTGCCTTCCAGGGTTTCGTTGGAGTCAAACACGTCATAGACGGTCTTGATCCCGGTCGCCTGCTGGAAATCGCTGAGCGTGGTCTCGCCGATATAGTCTGACCAGTTGTAGAAGTGCAGCTCTGGCGCAGCCTGAGCCACATTCGCCAATCCCATGGTCAGCGCTATGGTTAGCAATTTGGTTGTCTTCACGGTGTCAGTTCTCCTGTTGCAGTGGTTGACCGTCTGCGCATCCATTCGCGCGGCCCATCCGGATGGATGGCATCACTACCCTCCCGGCCGAACTGCGGACCGGGAGGGGTATTCGTTACTTACTTGCCGGACTTGATCTTGGTCCAGCTGCGAGTCATCACTCGCTGCACCTTGGCCGGCAGATCCGGGAAGGTGTAGATCTTCTGCAAGGTGGCCGCATCGGGGTAGATACCCGGATCGGTGCGGATCGCCTCATCCACCAGCGGGGTTGCCGCCTTGTTGCCGTTCGGGAACTGCACCACGTTGGTGATACTGGCGATCACCTCAGGCTTCATCAGATAGTTGATGAAGGTGTGGGCAGCCTCGACGTTCTTGGCATCCGCCGGAATGGCGATCATGTCAAAGAAGCTGCCCGCCCCCTCTTTCGGAATGGTGTAGGTCAGCGCCACGCCATTGTTGGCCTCGGCTGCCCGCGCCTTGGACTGCTGCAAGTCACCGGAGTAACCGACCGCGACGCAAAGGTTGCCGTTGGCCAGATCCGAGATGTACTTGGAGGAGTGGAAATAGGCGGTATAGGGGCGGATCGAGAGGAACAGCTCCTCTGCCTTCTTCAGCTCGGCCGGTTTCTGGCTATCCGGCTTGAAGCCCAGGTATTGCAGGGCAGCCGGCAGCATTTCGGTCGGTGAATCGAGGAAGGAGACGCCACACTCTTTCAGCTTGGCCATGTTCTCCGGCTTGAACACCAGATCCCATGAGTTGACCGGGGCATCGGCACCCAGCACGGCCTTCACCTTCTCGGCGTTGTAGGCATAACCGATGGTGCCCCATAGATAGGGGATGGAGTACTGGTTACCCGGATCGCTCGGCTCGAGCGCCTTGAGCAGGCCGGGATCCATATTTTGCCAGTTGGAGAGCTTGGACTTGTCCAGCTTCTGGAACACGCCCGCCTTGATCTGTTTGGCCAGGAAGGGGTTGGATGGCACCACGATGTCGTAGCCCGAGCTACCCGCCAGCAATTTGGCTTCCAGCACCTCGTTGCTGTCGAATACGTCATACACCACCTTGATGCCCGTCTCTTTCTGGAAGTTATCCAGGGTATCCGGCGCGATATAGTCGCTCCAGTTGTAGACGTGCAGCACCTTCTCTTCAGCCATTGCTCCGGCACTTGCCATGACCAGAGCCACAGAGGCAGCGATCACTCCTGTTTTGAAAGACATCATCCTTGTCTCCTAAGCAAATTGTATGCGCATGCCAACCTGCCCGACCCACCTCAACCTTTCAGCTTTTCGGCTGTTAGATCCAGACTGCGCCTGGCCAGATCGACCAATTCATCAACCTGTTCCTCGGTGATCACCAAGGGGGGCGATATGATCATGGTATCGCCTACCGCCCTCATCACCAAGCCATTGTTAAAGCAGAACTCCCGACAGGTCATCCCCGCATTTGCCTGGGCCGGGAAACGCCGGTTGGTCTGCTTGTCCTGCACAATTTCCAGCGCGGCCACCAGCCCGCGGCCACGGGTTTCCCCTACCAGCGGATGATCGGCCAGCTCGGCCCAGCGGCGCTGCAAATAGGGGCCGATGGCATCATGCACTCGCTTAACTATGCTCTCTTTCTGCATAAGCTGGATATTGGCCACCGCCACCGCGCAGGAGACCGGATGGCCCGAGTAGGTGAAGCCGTGGTTGAACTCGCCCCCCTCCTCCACCAGCCTCTTGGCGACCCGGTCGCTCACCATGACGGCGCCGAGCGGCAAATAGCCGGAGGTGATCCCCTTGGCCAGACACATCAGATCCGGCTTGATGCCAAACCCTTCGCTGGCGAACCAGTGGCCGGTACGGCCAAACCCGCAGATCACCTCGTCGGCGATCAGCAGAATGCCGTAGTGGTCGCAGATGCGCTGGATCTCCGGCCAGTAGCTGTCGGGCGGAATAATGACGCCGCCCGCCCCCTGGATCGGCTCGCCGATAAAGGCGGCCACCTTGTCCACCCCCAGTTCCAGAATCTTCTGCTCCAGCTGACGGGCCCGCTCCAGCCCGAAGTCGTGGGCGCTCATCCCCTGCCCCTCACCGAAGTGATAGGGCTGGTCGATGTGCACTATGCCGGGGATGGGCAGGCCCCCCTGGGCATGCATCCCCTTCATGCCGCCCAGACTCGCCCCCGCCACGGTAGAGCCGTGGTAGGCGTTGTGGCGGCTGATGATCACCTGTTTGTCAGGCTGCCCCTTGCTGGCCCAGTAGTGGCGCACCATCCGCAGCACGGTGTCGTTGCACTCGGAGCCGGAGCCGGTGAAGAAGACGTGGTTGAGGTGAGACGGCGTGACTTCGGCCAGCAGGGTCGCCAGCTCGATCACCGGCGGGTGAGCGGTCTGGAAGAAGAGGTTGTAGTAGGGCAACTGCTGCATCTGACGGGTGGCGGCATCCACCAACTCCTGGCGGCCATAGCCCATATTGACGCACCACAGGCCTGCCATGCCGTCGAGAATGCGGTGGCCGTCGGAATCTTCCAGATAGACGCCGCTGGCTTTGGTAATGATGCGCGAGCCCTTCTTGTTCAGGGCCTGAAAGTCGGTAAAGGGGTGCAAGTGGTGGCTGGCATCCAGCTGTTGCCACTCACGGGTTGTCTGCTGCATTTGTTGCTCCTCGGTTCCTTCGATTTAGCAGGATTAGTTTGTCAATTCATCAGGAGGGCTGGCATGCTCGCAGCCACAGCCACTCACAGGTGGCTGCCGCCACCTGACTCGCGTTCCGGTGTCTTCGATACAGGGACCGGAGAGGCCGACTCCGGCCTCCCCGTTACAGAGGGATCAGACGTTCAGCAGCAGGAACTCCCGCTCCCAGCGACTGATCACCCCGAAGTAGGTCTCGTACTCTTTGCGTTTGACCGCTACGAAGGCGCGAGTGAAGCGCTCGCCCAGCATCTCCTTGATAGGCTCGCACTGTTCGAGATGGCTCAGTGCCTCCTCCAGCGATCGGGGCAGGCTGTAGGGCAGGTCATAGGCGCTCGACTTCATCTCCTGCATGGGCTCCAGCTTCTCCATCATGCCGAGATAGCCACAGGCCAAGGTGGCGGCCAGCGCCAGATAGGGGTTGGCATCGGCACCGGCGAAGCGGTTCTCTACCCGGCGCGCACTCGGGTCGGAGAAGGGCACCCGCAACCCGCAGGTGCGGTTCTCTACACCCCACTGGACGTTGCGCGGCGCGCTCTCGCCAAAGGTGAGGCGGCGGTAGGAGTTGACGTTGGGGGCCAGCAGGGCCGTCACCGCCGGGGTGTATTTCTGCAGACCGGCGATGAAGTGCATGAACTGTTCGCTGTTGCCGCCGCTCGCGGTACCGAACAGGTTGTGGCCGTTCACATCTTCCAGACTCTGGTGGATATGCATGGCGGAGCCGGGCTCGTCGCTCATCGGCTTGGCCATAAAGGTGGCGTAGATGCCGTGCTTGTGGGCCGCCTCACGCATGGTGCGTTTGAACAGAAACACCTGATCTGCCAGATCGATGGCATCCCCGTGCAGGAAGTTGATCTCCATCTGGGCGGCACCCGATTCGTGGATCAGGGTGTCTACCTCCAGCTCCTGCGCCTCGCAGTAGTCATACATGTCTTCGAAGATGGGGTCGAATTCGTTGACCGCATCGATACTGAACGACTGGCGGGCGGTCTCCGGGCGGCCGTTGCGACCCACCGGCGGCACCAGCGGATAGTCGGGGTCTTCGTTGCGTTTGACCAGATAGAATTCCAGCTCGGGGGCGACCACCGGCTTCCAGCCCTGCTTCTCGTAAAATGACAGAACCCGACGCAGCACGGAGCGCGGCGCGATGTCGATCAACTTGCCGTTGATGTCAAAACAGTCGTGGATAACCTGCGCAGTGGGCTCCAGCGCCCAGGGGACGAAACGGATGGTGTTGGGGTCGGGATAGAGCTGCATGTCCCGCTCCAGCGGGTCGATCATGCTGTCGTCATCCGGATATTCGCCAGTCACCGTCTGGGTGAAAATCACCTCGGGCAGACGCATGCCCCCTTCGCGCAAAAACTTGTTGGCTGGGATGATCTTGCCCCGGGCGTTGCCGGTGAAATCCGGGAACAGACACTCCACTTCCGTGATGCGATTGCTCTCCATCCAGCCTTTGATACTGTCCATGTTAAACCCCGACTTTACGGTTGCCATTGGCAAGGGTGTCTAATATATGGAACACCCTTGTTATAAAATTGTAATCAACATCACCATAAAAGCCCGCCATCAAGGGCAATGTCAAGCGGGTGTGTTTAAAAAACTATAAATAACGGCGCATATAATGACCAGGTCGGCACCAAATACTAAACACTCAAATCCGGACTCTGCCCGCCGATCCCGCCCTTGCAGAGCATTGCAAAGCCGATGCCAACAGAGGGGGCCGCGGGTGCCGGAACACGACCGATCCCCCGTCGGAACGGGCCATTTTTTTGCAAAGGCGCACAATCCTTACCCTATTTGCTTTGCTTGGCTGCATTTTTTTGGTACAAGGCCCGCCCTGATTTGCACTCTCTTGCATGAAACGGGTGCAAATCGGGATACAAGGGCTTGGTCTGTAGGCAGACAGCCCCCATAAACAGGGATAATTGGGTTAGTAAACTGACTGGTAGTTAATCGTATGTGTGATTTCATGACTGAAGACCAACTGGCCTTTTACAAGGGGCAGATCGAGCGACAGATCGTCGAGCTCGAAGAGCGCCTGAACTCCCAGGCCAGCCAGGCCATCGCCACCGACACCAACGAGATGGCTGATGAAATTGACCGTGCCAGTATCGAGGAAGCCCGCCGTCTGGAGCTGAACCGCATCGAGCACGACAAACTGCACCTTCGCAAGCTGCGGGGCGCATTGAAGCGCATCAGCGAAGGGGATTTTGGTTACTGCGAATCTTGCGGTGACGAGATCTCCATAAAGCGGCTGCATGCCCGTCCGGAATCCCGTTTCTGCGTCGAATGCCAGAGCACCAAGGAATTTAACGATACCCACGTGTTCCGTCGCGTCGCCTGATTCTTCGAAGAACCGTCACCATTCTGGTGCAACAGGCGGTCAGCAAGGCAGAGCCCAACGCTCAAACCTTGCACACCGCCTCGCAACAAGATGGTGACAAGTTCTGTTAGACTCCGGACACGTTCCGGAATCTACAGGAGAACAGAGAGTGAAATGGCTCATCAAGCTGTGTTTGTGCCTGCCGCTGCTGGCACAAGCACAGGTTCTGACGGTCAAGGTCCCCAGCCGTCCCGTCAACAATCTTGACCAGGAGTACCAGTACAAGCTGCTGGAACTGGCCCTGACCCGCTCCGGGCAACCCTTTCGCATCCAGCCTGTCGAACTCGACCTCAACCAGTTCACCCTCCAGCAGCAGCTGAGCAAGGGCAAGACCATCAACGTCTTCTGGATGGGCACCTCCAGCGCACTCGAATCCTCCCTGATTGCCGTCCCCATTCCGTTGTTTCGCGGGCTGGAAGGATTGCGGCTGTCATTCATCCACGCGGACGCTCAGGAGAAGTTCAACCAGATCAATACCCTGGCCGATCTCAAACAGCTGAAGGCGGCGCAAGGGGTGGGGTGGGCCGATAACAAGATCCTGGAAAATGCCGGTATCCCGACCTTCTCCGGCCGATACAGCAGCCTGTTTCGCCTCATCAACGACGGCGACAAGATCGACTTCTTCCCCCGCGCCCTGGTGGAGATCTTCGCCGAGCGCAGCGAGCTGGTGGCGCAGTATCCCAACCTCGCCATCGAGCAGCACCTGCTGATCCGCTACCCCTTCGCCCAGTTCTTCTTCGTCAGCCCCGAATACCCCAAGCTGGCCAAGGCGATTCAGACCGGGCTGGAGCGGGCCTATGCCGACGGCAGCTTCATGAAATTCTTCCATGACAACCCCAAGATCCGCGAAGCGCTGGCCAGCGCCAACCTCGATCAGCGGGTCACCATCGCCCTGCCCAATCCGGACATGACCCCGTTGCTAAAATCCATTCCGGCCCAATATTGGGATTATCCACCGCAGGGATAAGCATCCCGAGCGCCTGACCATGAGGGTCGGGCAGCGTGAGCACAGTGCGCCAGGGAGGTGCCATGAAGGGAATCCAGGAGTGGTTTGCGGAGTACGGCCAGAGCCATCGCCATCCGGTCAACGTTGCCATCCACAAGCTGGCGGTGCCGGGCATCTATCTCTGCTCGCTGGCGCTGCTCTGGTGTCTGCCACACGGGCCCTTGCCAGAGCCCCTCAACTGGGCGGCAGTGGCAGCCATTCCGGTGCTGCTGTTCTATCTGCAGGTGTCATTTTCGCTGTTCGCGGGGATGGCCGGGCTGACCGCGCTGGGACTGTGGCTCTGCCACCAGTGGCAGGGGCCGCTGTTGTGGCCCGCAGTGGCGGCGTTCGTGCTGTTCTGGATAGCCCAGTTTGTCGGCCACAAGATCGAGGGCAAGCGTCCCTCCTTCCTCGCCGACCTGCAATTTCTGCTGATAGGCCCCGCCTGGGTGCTTGCCAGCCTCTATCGTCGCTTGCGCCTTCCCTACTGAGGAGGGCCAACAGGAGAGACCATGACACATAACCACACGCGACATAACGCCCTTCGCCGCGCCCTGCCCCTGCTGCTGGGGGCCCTGTTTGCTGGCCCGGCACTGGCCGACAAGGCCGACCCGGTCGGTGAAGTGAGCACCGCCTTCAAGCTGTTTGGCCCCAACCACAAGATCCTGGTCGAGGCGTTCGACGATCCCCGCATCGACGGCGTCGCCTGCTATCTGGCACGCCCCAAGACCGGCGGCGTCAAAGGCGGGCTGGGGCTGGCGGAAGATCCCTCCCACGCCTCCCTGTCGTGCCACCAGATTGGCCCCATCACCCTGCCCGAAAAGCTGAAGGCGGGGGAAGAGGTGTTCGATGTCAGCACCTCGCTGGTGTTCAAGGAGCAAAAAGTGGTGCGTTTTTACGACAAGAAACGCAATGCGCTGGTTTACCTGACCTACAGCACCAAACTGGTGGATGGTTCGTACAAGAGTGCAGTCAGCGCCGTTCCCATCATGCCGTGGGGACAATAACCAGCCGGTTTGTCCGGTGATGGCCGACCCATTTTGTTGTAATTTGACGACACACATACTACGGAGCACACACCATGAAAGTCGCCGTATTCAGTACCAAGAGCTATGACAAAGAGCATTTTAACCAGGCCAACAGCCAGTACGGCTTCGACCTGGAGTTTTTCGATGTGCGGCTGGAGGCCAAAACGGCCCGACTGGCTCACGGCTTCCCGGTGGTGTGTCTGTTCGTCAATGACGATGCCGACCGCGAGGTATTGACCGAACTGGCTGCCAACGGCACCCAGGTGATCGCCCTGCGCTGCGCCGGTTACAACAACGTGGATCTGGCCGCCGCCAAAGAGCTGGGGCTGAAAGTGGTGCGGGTGCCTGCCTACTCCCCCGAGGCGACCGCCGAGCACGCCGTCGGCATGATGATGTGCCTCAACCGCCGCATCCATAAGGCTTATCAGCGCACCCGCGATGCCAACTTCTCGCTGGAAGGGCTGGTCGGCTTCAACATGCATGGCAAGACGGTCGGTGTGATCGGCACCGGCAAGATCGGTCTGGCTGCCCTGCGCATCCTCAAGGGCTTCGGGGTTCGCCTGCTGGTCAACGACCCGTACCAGAATCCGGCAGCCATCGAGCTGGGGGCCGAGTACGTGGATCTCGACACCCTGTTCCGCCAATCCGACATCATCAGCCTGCACTGCCCGCTGTTCAAAGAGAACTACCACCTGCTGAACAAGGAGGCGTTCGCCAAGATGAAGGACGGGGTGATGATCATCAACACCAGCCGTGGCGGCCTGCTCGACTCCAACGCCGCCATCGAGGCGCTCAAGACCTCTCGCATCGGCGCGCTGGGGCTGGATGTCTACGAAGAGGAAGAGGATCTCTTCTTCTCAGACAAGTCCAACGAGGTGATCACCGATGACGTGTTCCGCCGCCTGTCGGCCTGTCACAACGTGCTGTTTACCGGCCATCAGGCGTTCCTGACCCGGGAGGCGCTGCACGCCATCGCCGATACCACCCTCGGCAATATCCGCGCCATCGAGAGCCAGGGCCGCTCCGACAACGAAGTGGAATAAGGGCTCGTCCTCTCTTCGTCACGCGCCGGGTTGTGAGACCCGGCGCCTTCGGGTAGGCTAGCCCCCCTTTTTTATTCAGGAGTCTGGCGCCCATGTTGATCGGATTTGCTCACTGTCCCTCCGACCGTGCGTCGGGTGGTGAGACCCGGCACCTTCGGGTAGGCCAGCCCTCCTTTTTTACTCTGGAGTCTGGCGCCCATGTTTATCGGATTTGATTACGGTACCTCCAACTGTGCCGTGGCCGTGATGGAACAAGGTAGCCCCAGGCTGCTCAATCTCGGCGCATCCCGCTATCTCCCCTCTACCCTGCACGCGCCCCACCGGGATGCCATCGCCGGTCTGTTGGCCGAAGGGCTGGCACCGGCCCAGCAGGCGGAGTACCTCAAGCTGCGTGGCCCTGTGGTCACCCGCGCCCAGATGGTTCGCCGCCAGATGCGCGAAGAGGGGCTGATCGACGAGCTGAGCTTCGGCGGTGCCGCGCTGGAACGCTATCTGGAAGAGCCGGACGACGGCTATTACATCAAATCGCCGAAATCCTTCCTCGGTGCCTATGGCCTCAAGGCCCCCCAGATCGCCCTGTTTGAAGACATCGTCTGCGCCATGATGCTCCATGTCCGCCAGCAGGCGGAGCAGCAGCTCGGCGCCCCGATCCGCCAAGCGGTGATCGGCCGCCCGGTCAACTTCCAGGGGCTGGCAGGGGAAGAGAGCAACAGCCAAGCCATCGCCATCCTGACCGAGGCAGCCCGTCTGGCCGGTTTCGAACAGGTGGAGTTCCTCTACGAGCCGGTGGCCGCCGGGTTTGAATTCGAGGCGCGCCTCACCGAAGACGCCGTGGTGCTGGTGGTGGATATCGGTGGCGGTACCACCGACTGCTCCATGCTGCGAATGGGCCCCGGCTACCGCGATCAGCTGGATCGCAGCGGCGACCTGCTCGGCCATAGCGGCCAGCGGATCGGCGGCAACGACTTCGATATCCGCCTGACGGTGGAGGGGATGATGCCGCTGCTCGGCATGCACGAGACCCTCAAGACCGGCAAGCCGCTGCCCCACCCGCTGTTCTGGGATGCGGCCGCCATCAACGACGTCAGCGCCCAGAGCCGTTTCTACAGCCTCGATACCGCCCGCCAGCTGCAGGATCTGCAGCTCGACAGCCTGCCGGGCAGCAAACTGGGACGGCTGGCCAGCCTGCGGGCCCACAAGCTGAGCCACCAGCTGGTGTGGCGCGCCGAGCAGGGCAAGATCGCCCTCTCGGAGCAAGAGCTCAATCGCCAGTCACTGGCCGAGCTGGAAAAAGGGCTGGAAGCGGAGCTGACCCGCGAACAGCTTGCCAACGCCTCGGCCCTGCTGCTGGAGAAGATTGGCGAGCTGATGGACGAAGCGATTGCCGCCGCCGGTGTACAGCCGGATCGCATCTTCGTCACCGGCGGTAGCGCCCGCTCACCGCTGATCGCCCGCTTTATCCGCCAGAAGCTCCCGTCCATACCGCTCGAGGGGGGCGATGACTTCGGCTCGGTAGCCGCCGGTCTTGCCCGTTATGCCGAGCGGCTGTTCGCCAACTGAGCCCTGAGATAGCGCAAACTGATGGCAATATCACCAAGGTGTTGCCATTAAGCGACAGTGGTGCGGGACAAGGGGCGACAGAAGCGGTCGGTCGCCCCCTCTCGCGCCCTGCTCCCGTATGCTCAAAAGGGGTATTCTTGAGGCTCCCCCAACCGGAGCCCCCTCATGCCCAGATTGCCCTTTCTGCTGATCCCCCTGTTACTGCTCGCTGGCTGCAGCTCGACCGCCTTTGTTCAGCAAGATCTGCAACATCACCACTGGGTACTGAGCAAACTGGATGGCGAACCGGTCGCCGCCTTGCGCGACAATCCCCCCGATTTCGAGATCGGCGAGCACTTCACCGTCAACGGCATCGCCGGTTGCAACCGCTACTTCGGTCAGGGCCATCTGGAAGATGACAAGTTGTGGGTCACCAGTCTGGGCAGCACCGAGATGGCCTGCATGCCGCCGCTGGACACCATCGAACAGGCCGTGCTGACCACGCTTACCGAGGGGGCGACCCTGAGCGGCACCAGCCAGACCCTGATCCTGCAGGGCAAACAGCACCGTTTGGAATACACCTTGCGCGACTGGGTGCTCTAGCGCCCGCAATCCCCATCACAAAGCCGCATCACAAACAGGAACATGTTGTCCGGCTGTGGCACAATATGAGGCAGAGTTCGCAATGGAGGCTGCCTCAGCCATGTCGATGGATCGCCTGTTTGACAAGATCAAACAACTCCCCACTATTCCCAAGCTGCTGCACGAGTTGATGCAGAGCTTCAACGACGAGAATGCCCGCATCGACGAGATTGCGGCCAAGATCGCCATGGATCAGGTGATCAGCGTCAAGGTGCTGCGGATGGCCAACTCGGCCGCCCTGCGCCGGGGCAACGAAGTGACCTCCATCGAACAGGCGGTGATCCGGCTCGGCTTCAACCGGCTGCGCTCCGTGGTGGTCGCCTCCGGCATCATCGGCAGCTTCAAGGCCCCGCCCAGCTTCGACAAGAACAAGTTCTGGACCGAGACCTTCCAGGTCGCCACCATTGCCAAGACCCTGGCGCAGGAGACCAAGGCACTGGATCCCGAGACCGCCTTCACCTGTGCCCTGATCCACAACATCGGTGAACTGCTGATCCAGAGCACCCTGCCGGAAGAGGCGGAACTCATCAATCTGGCGATCCAGAACGGCAGCAGCCGGGTCGAGGCCCAACGGGAGATGCTGGGCTACGACTATGCCCAGCTCGGTGCCGAGCTGGCGCGACGCTGGAACCTCTCCGAGGCCTTCGTCGATGCCATCTCCCAGCAGCTTGACCCGCTCTCCCACGATCCGGTCAGCAAGGAGGCGGTGCTGATCCGCCTCGCCGTGTTTATCTCCTTCGCCTGGAATGCGGGAGTGCCTGCCCAGGCCATCATCGCCCGCTTCCCCAAACCGCTCGCCGACCAGTTGGGACTGGATCCCAAGTCGCTGGCAGGCCAGCTCGAAACGCTCCACGAACAGGGTAACGCCCTCGCCGACCTTCTGACTCAATAAACATCATGACCCATCCGTTTCTGTTTCATCCCCAGGTGGCGCCCTGGTTCAAAGAGAGCGCCGACGCACTGCAACTGACCCTGTTCACCGAACTGGACGCCCCGATCCGCGAGGTGTGGTTGCGCCACGAGCCGGATAACGAGGAGTACCTGATCCCGATGACGGCGGTCTCGACCCGCGACCGGCTGCAGGTGTGGCAAGCTACCCTGCCACTTGGCAAGGGGCAGGATATCCACCTCTACTGCTTCAAGTGCCTCACCGACGAGGCGCAGTGGTGGCTGCACGGTGCCGGTGTCAGCCCCGCCATGCCGCCACGGGAGCAGCATTTTCGCTTCAACAGCCTGCACCAGCCACCAGCATGGGTGCAGGATCAGGTGTTCTACCAGATCTTCCCCGACCGCTTCTGCAACGGCGATCCGTCGCTGAGCGTCAAGCATCACGAGTACGAGTACCGCGGCAAGGCGGTGATCAGCAAGGCGTGGGGTGAGCCGGTCAGCCGCCACGAAGAGGGCCACGGCGCCTGCGAATTTTACGGCGGCGATCTGGCTGGCATCGATGCCAAGCTGCACTACCTGCAATCTCTCGGGGTGACGGCGCTCTACCTCAACCCCATCTTCGATTCGCCGAGCAACCACAAGTACGACACCCAGGACTACTTCAAGGTGGATGCCCACCTCGGCAGCAACGAGCAGTTCGCCGAGCTGACCCGCAACCTGCACCAGCGCGGCATGAAGATCATTCTCGATGCGGTGGTCAACCACACCTCGACCCAGCACCCCTGGTTCTGCCCGCCGCTGGGGGCCAACAGCAACCCGGACTCCCCGTGGCGCAGTTTCTACACCTTTGATAACGAAGGGGATTACGTCAGCTGGAAGGGCATTCGCAGCCTGCCCAAGCTCGACTTCTCCTGCGAAAAGGTGCAGGACGCCGTCTATCGGGCCGACGACGCCATCCTCCGTTACTGGATGCGCGCCCCCTATCAGATCGATGGCTGGCGTTTTGACGTCATCCACATGCTGGGGGAGCGCGGCACCGCCGAGGGTAACCGTAGCCATGTGCGTGCCATTCGCGGGGCGGTGAAGCAGGAGAACCCGGACGCCTATGTGCTCGGTGAACACTTCTTCGAGGCAAGTCAGTGGCTGCAAGGGGATCAGGAGGATGGCGCCATGAACTACTACGGCTTCGCCCACCCGATCCGCGCCTTCCTCGCGGGGCAGGATATCGCCTACCACCCCATCAAGATCAGCGCCGAAGAGCTGGATCGCTGGCTCAAGCTGGCGCGGGCCCATATCCCGTTCAAGAACCAGCTTGCCCAGTTCAACCTGCTGGACAGTCACGACACCGCCCGCTTCCTCCATCTGCTGGGTGAAGACAAACAACGGATGCAGCTGGCCGCCACCCTGCTGCTCACCTATATCGGCGTGCCGTCCATCTACTACGGCGATGAAGTGGGACTCTCCGGCGGCAACGACCCGGACTGCCGCCGCTGCTTCCCGTGGGATACCACAGACTGGGATCACGTGCTGCACGACCACTATCGTCGCCTGATCCAGATCCGCCGCCAGCGCCCCTCCCTGCGCCGTGGCGACATCCAGACCCTCTATGCCGGGCCACACAGCTATGTGTTCGCCCGCACCCTGCAAAGCGATCAGGTGGTAGTGGCCTGCAACCGTCATCCGAGCGAGCCGCGCACCATCAGCCTGCCCCTGTGGCAGACCGCCAGCCCCGCCAGCCGCTTCACCGACGCCTTCAACGGCGAGAAGTTCGAAGTGGTGCAGGGCGAGGTGCAGCTCACCATCCCCGCCAACTCGGCCAGAGTGCTGATCTCCAGCTGAGTGGGCGACTGACGCGCTGAAAAACAAAACCGGAGCCCAAGGCTCCGGTTTTTTATTCCGCTCAATCCACCATGACGTCTGGCCCCTTGTCCACCGCCATCAGTAGTTGATGCTGACGTAGGGCACTTCCGGTACCTGCCAGCGCTGCTTGAGGTAGACGGTCAGCACGAAGAAGAAGTTGGCCAGCAGGTTGGCGAAGCGATAGAGAATGGGATCGAAGGTCACCTCGCTCTCTTCCAGCCGGACCAGCAGCCGCACCACCTTCTTGCTGCCACAGCGGCACAGATGGAGGGTGGGAATGGGCTGCGGCCCCTGCGGCAACACAAAACCGGTGACGCTGCCGCGACTCGCCTCGTTGTAGTGGTCATAACGGGCCTTTAGCCACTCAAGATCTGCATCGAAAATCCCCAGCTTGCCGCGCACCGAGCCGTTGAGGTTGTAGATAAGCCGCTGCAACACCGCGAGATCCGCCAGCATGGGCTCGGTATCGGCATCCGGCGCAAGGTGTGACAGCACAGCCCCAACCTGACAGCAGAGCTCGTCGGTGGCGATTTCAAAATCACATTTGAGCGAGGTTTCGAAGATAAAGGGGTAGCAGAGCTCGCGCTTGTCTCTTGGCTTCTTGGGGTTCATGGGGCAACCGGATTGGGAAAAAGGCCAGTTTGCCAGCCCCGGGAAGGACTGGCAAACGGCAGGTCATTACTTGCGTTACGCGCTGTGGCTCAGGCGTTCTTACTGGCGGGCTCGGTGGAGGGCTGGAACTGGCTGATCATCCGCAGCGCCTCCAGCATCCGCTGGTTGAAGCTGGTGAAGCGATCGACCTGCAGCGGGTCCTCTTCCCCTCTTGCGGCCAACACGGCCGGGGTCAGCGCCTGTTGCTGGGATGGTGGCAGCAGGCTATCCGCCTGTTTCTGCACCTGATCCAGCTTCGGCAGGTAGTCGGCAAACGGCTTGATCAGATCCTGCAGGGAGTGCGCCCCCTGATAGGTCTGGCTCAGCTTGACGCTCTGCTTGAGCTTGAGGGAGTAGGAAGCCAGCTGGCTGTCATCCAGTTTCAGCTCGCTTGCCTTGTCCAGCAGATCCTCGAAGTTGCCGGAGAAGAAGTTCCCCGCCAGCTCATCGATCCCTTTGACCAGCTTGCCGATGGACTCCATCTCGTCGCTGTTAAGGTCGCCCTCCAGCGAGAAGCTGAAGCTCTGGCTCGACTTCAGGCTGAACTGGCTGCCGCTCTCGCCGCTCTGGGACTTGGTCTGCCAGCTATCGTTGAAGCGCAGCACCACCTTGTCGCCATCCTTGGTCTGGATTTCCAGATAGCCCTGCTGGCGGCTGGCCATCTCGGCCTGCCCCATGTCGGTCGGGGAGACCTTGCCGAAAAACTCCTTCTCGAACTCCTCGAGCCCCTTCTGGATCAGCTTGTAGCTCTGATCGATACCGGTCTTGATATCCTCGTTGTCGGTCGCCCACTTACCGAGCTGTTTTTTTGCCTCGCCAAAGCCCTTGTCGATCCCCTTGCGGGCCTGCTCCATCATCCCGGTCAGGTCGTCATCGGATTTGCCATCGGCCCGCGCGGCACCAAGCCGCCCGGTCACGAACTGCAGCACGTTGTCCGCCACCGACTGGAAGTCGAACAGGGTCTCCGGCGTTATCTCCTCGGGCTCCTTCACCTTCGGAGCCTGGTAGCCCTGGCCGTTGATCTCCAGCGAGAACTGCAGCGCCTGCTGGATCAGCACCTGCGCCCACTTGGGCGGCTTGTGCAAGGAGACCTCCTCCTCGCTCTTGACCTGTTTCGACTCCGCCTGTTGGGGCGATTTGGGAGAAACACCCACTCCCTTGGGTTGGGCCGCGCCCACGCCTTCGATTTGCATAATGTGTCCTCCCACCATGCCTGTAGATCAGCTATCGGCCTGACTGAACACTTCTTGACCACAAAATACTGGACAATCTGCCGCTGGCTTTTAAAATCGGGCCCCTTTGGGTGGCCTGTTGCCTTCCCCCGATTTCGACCCGGCCCGGCCGGTGTGCATGTGAGGTATTTATGACCCAATCCCAACAGCCTTCCGCGAACGCTCCGGCCCCTAGAACCGCGGCCGACTATCAGGCCCAACTCGACGAAAAGAGCGCTCGCCTCACCGAGCTGTTTGCCGGCTTCACCCTCCCGGCGCTGGAAGTGCACAGCTCACCGGCAGAGTACTACCGGATGCGCGCCGAATTTCGCATCTGGCACGAAGGGGATGACCTCTTCCACTGCATGTATGCCCCGGCGACCAAAGAGATCATCAAGATAGACCACTTCCCCACCGCCAGCCGCCTCATCAACCAGTTGATGCCGCTGCTGCTGGAGGGGCTGCGCCCGCACCCGGTGCTGCGCCGCAAGCTGTTCCAGATCGACTACCTCTCCACCCAGTCCGGCCAGATCATTGTCAGCCTGCTCTATCACCGCAAGCTGGAAGCCGAGTGGCAACAGGCCGCCGAGGCGCTGCAGGCAGACCTGCGCGCCAAGGGGTTCGCACTGCAGCTAATCGGCCGCGCCCACAAGCAGAAGATCTGTCTGGGGGATGACTTCGTCATTGAGCAGCTCAACGTGGCGGGTCGCCAGCTCACCTACAAGCAGGTGGAGAACAGCTTCACCCAGCCCAACGCCGCCATCAACGAACAGATGCTGGCCTGGGCACTCGATGTGACCAAGGGGAGCGAAGGGGACCTGCTGGAGCTCTATTGCGGCAACGGTAACTTCTCCATCGCGCTGGCGCAGAACTTCCGCAAGGTGCTGGCCACCGAGATCGCCAAGCCGAGCGTCGACTCCGCCCAGTTCAACATCGCCGCCAACGGCGTCGACAACCTGATCATCCTGCGCATGTCAGCCGAAGAGTTCACCATGGCGATGCGTGGCGAGCGGGAGTTCAACCGCCTCAAGGGTGTCGATCTCAAGAGCTACCAGTGCAACACCATCTTCGTCGATCCGCCCCGCGCCGGTCTCGATGATGCCACCGTCAAGCTGGTGCAGGAGTACGACAACATCCTCTATATCTCCTGCAATCCCGAGACTCTGCAGGCCAACATGGCGGTACTGGGCGAGACCCACGAGATCGCCCGTTTCGCCCTGTTCGACCAGTTTCCCTGGACCCATCACATGGAAGCCGGGGTCTATCTGCGCCGCAAGGCCGGTTGATTCAGGCAGAAGGGAAAACAACAACAGGGCCGGATGGCCCTGTTTTGTTATTGGCTGAACATCGGCCTCACTCCAACCGGAAGTGGCCCACTATCTCCCGCAGCCGGTCGTAGGTCTGCCCCATCGCCGCGGAACTGGCGACCGTTGCCTCCCCGTTGTGGGTCAGCTGACGGATCACCTCGGCGATGGCGCTCATGTTGCGGTTGATCTCTTCGGCCACCGCACTCTGCTGCTCCGCCGCCGTGGCGATATGGCTGATGAGATCGTTGATCTCCACCACTTCTCCCGCCATCAGATCCAGCGACTCGTTGACCTTGGTGGTGTTCTCGGCCGCCCCCTGACAGCTCTGCTTGGTGTTGCCCATGGCCTCCACCACAGTCCGGGTGCCGCGCTGCAGGCTGGCCAGCATGGTCTGGATCTCGGCAGTGCTCTTCTGGGTGCGGGCCGCAAGGGAACGCACCTCGTCCGCCACCACCGCAAAGCCACGGCCCTGTTCCCCTGCGCGGGCCGCCTCGATGGCGGCGTTGAGCGCCAGCAGGTTGGTCTGTTCGGCAATGCTGCCGATTACCCCGAGCACTGAGCCAATCTGCTGCACATCCTGCTGCATCGCCTCGATGGAGCGAGCGGTCTCCTCCACCTCGTCCACCAGCGCCATCACGCTGGCCATCGCCTGATCCACCACCTGACGTGACTGGCTCGCCAGCTGCTGGCTCTGGCCGGTGAGCTGGGCGGTGCTGGCCGCACTCTCGGAGACGGAGACCGCAGTGCGGCTCATCTCGTTGATGGCGGTCACCACCTGCTCGGTCTCGCGCACATGGTCCGCCAGCAGGGACTGGGCGGCGCCGGTCTGACTGGCCAGCCCCTCGATGCCGCTGTTGAGCTGGCCGCTTGCCTGCCGCACCTCCCCCATCATCTCCTGCAACCGTTCGATAAAGCGGTTGATCCCGGCCGAGATCTGACCGAGGTCATCCTTGCTGGTCACCGCTAACCGGCGAGTGAGATCGCCGCTGCCACGGGAGAGCTCCAGCACCAGATCCCGCAACGAGACAATGGGTCGATAGGCCACATTGAGCGCCAGCATCGCCAGCACCATCACCACGATCGCCACACCGAACAGCGCCATGATGATCTGGCCGTTGAGGGACCGGGTCATGGCACGGATGTAGTCAAGGTCGATGTAACCGGTCAGGGTCCAGCTGCTGCCGCGAATATCCAGCTGGTTGGGGCGCGCTTCGCTCTCCCCTTGCGGCTTGCTGTCATAGAGGCTGTTGCCCTGACTGTCGGCCAGCGAGAAGTAACGGCCCTCGCCACTCATCTTCTCCAGCAGGCTTTTGAACTCGCTCATGTCGAGGTAGTAGAGATAGGCGGAATCGGCACCGCGCGGCACCAGAATAGTGATGACCGGCTTGCCATCCACCTGTTGCAGCGAGCTGACGGTGATCTGGTTGTTGGCGGCGGGGATCAGCTTGCGCAGGGCATCGACTCTGGCGCTGTCGTTGATGACCCCGCTCACATCGAAGGCCATGTCGCCGATCACCTTGACGATGTTGTGAAAGCCGGTCTCTTGCAGGGTCTTCTTGACGTTGGTCACCCCGAAGTTGAGGTTGGCGGCCAACAGGATTTTCTGATTGATGTCGCTGGCCAGCTTCTCTTTGACCAGGGTGATCTGCTCGTTGATGTTGTGGGTCGCCTGAGTGCGAATGTAGCCACTGATGAAGTGGTTGACGCTGAGCCCGGCGGTGCCGATGGTGACCAGAATGGCCAGTAGCAGCAAGAGGTAAATCTTGACCTTGAATGGCATGGGTTCCCTCCAGAAGAGAGGGCTGGCAGCGCCAACCCTCCCTGCCAATCGTTATTTCTTCTTGGCGTACTTCATGGAATCCAGTGCCACCGCCAGAATGATGATGCCGCCCTTGATGATGAACTGCCAGTAAGGGCTGACCCCGATATAGGTCAAACCATAGTTGATCAGGGTGAAAATGAGTACGCCGGTGATCACACCCGCAACCGTGCCCACCCCGCCAGCAAACGACACGCCGCCCACCACGCACGCCGCGATGGCATCCAGCTCGTACATGAAGCCGAGGTTGTTGGTGGCACTACCGATACGGCCCGCTTCCAGCATGCCGCCGAAGGCGTAGAACACCCCCGCCAGCGCATAGATCATCACCAGATTGACCGCCACATTGACGCCGGAGACCTTGGCTGCTTCCGGGTTGCCACCGATGGCGAAGATGTTTTTGCCAAAGCGGGTCTTGTTCCACAGCACCCAGACAAAGACGCTGGCGATGGCCGCATAGAAGGTGAGATACGAGAGCTTGAATCCTCCTATCCGGATAAACCCTTGGGCAAAGCTGGAGAAGCGGGGATCAAACCCGGCCACCGGCGACGCCCCGACCGAGTCAAAGTAAAGGGAGTTGATGCCGTAGACGATGATCATGGTGCCCAGGGTGGTAATGAACGGGGTGACGTTCAGGTAGGCCACGATCAGACCGTTGACCAGACCAATCAGCGCCCCCACCACACACACCAGCAGGATCACCACCGGAATGGGTACCTCTCCCAGCGTCGGGAACACCTTGTTGACGTTGGTCAGCGCCTGCAACATGGTTGCCGCGATGAGTGCCGCCAGACCGACCTGACGACCGGCCGACAGATCCGTCCCCTGGGTGATGATGATGCCCGCCACCCCCAGCGCGATGATGACCCGCACCGAGGACTGGGTCAGGATGTTGCTGAAGTTGGTGAGGCTCAGGAAGGATGGCTCCTGGATCACGATGACCATGAGCAGCACCAGCAGCACCAAATAGATGGCGTTTTCCTTGAGCGCCTGCATCAGATTGAAATTTTTAGCCGACTCCATAAATGTCTTCCTGTCTCTAGAGGTACAGAGATGCCAGGCGCAGTATCTCGCTCTGGTCAGTTTCTTTGGTATTGACGATCCCGGCGACCCGGCCATTGCTCATCACCATGATGCGGTCGGTGATCCCCAGCAATTCCGGCATCTCTGACGAGATGATGATGATCCCCTTGTCCTTCTTCGCCAGCTCCAGGATGAGCTGGTAGATCTCGAACTTGGCCCCGACGTCTATGCCGCGGGTGGGCTCGTCGAGCATCAGGATCTCCGGCTGGGTCAGCAGCCAGCGACCGATGATCACCTTCTGCTGGTTGCCCCCGGAGAGGGAACCGATCTGGGTCTGCTGGGTCGGCGTCTTGACCCGCATGGAGTCGATGACCCACTGGGTATCGCTCTTCATCTTGTTGTCGCTGAGCAGCCCCATGGAGCCTTTGTAGCTGTCCATGTTGGCGATCAGGGAGTTGAAGGCGATATCGAGCCGGGAGTAGATACCGGTGGAGCGGCGCTCTTCCGTCACCAGCGCAAAGCCGTTGCGGATCGCTTCGTGGGCGTTGTAGTTGGCCACCTCTTTGCCGTGCAGCTTGATGCTGCCCTGGCTGCGATCGCGAATACCGAACAGGGTCTCGACGATATCGGTGCGCTTGGCCCCCACCAGTCCGGCAATGCCGAGGATCTCCCCCTTGTGCAGGTTGAAGGTCACATCCTGAATGGAGGGCTGGTTCTTCGCCGTCAGGTGTTCGATCTCGAGGATCACCTCTTTCGGCTGGTTGGTTTTTTCCGGGAAGCGCTGGGTCAGTTCACGGCCGACCATCATGCCGATGATCTGATCCATGGTCATGCCCTTGAGCGGCTGGGTTGCCACCCACTGGCCATCCCGCAATATGGTGATCTCGTCACAGAGCTGGAAGATCTCCTCCATCTTGTGAGAGATGTAGACGATGCCGCACCCCTTCTCCTTCAACTTGTTGATGATCTTGAAGAGGTGGTTCACCTCTTTCTCGGTCAGCGAGGAGGTGGGTTCGTCCATGATGACGATCTTGGCATCGTAGGAGAACGCCTTGGCGATCTCGATCATCTGCATCTGGGAGACCGACAGGGTCGCCACCTTGACCCGCGGGTCGATGTCGATGTCGAGCTCATCGAAGATGCGCTTGGTATCGTCATACATCTTGCCGTGGTCGATAAACCACCCCCTGGTGGGGTAGCGACCGAGCCACATGTTATCCATCACGGAGCGCTGCAACACCAGGTTGAGCTCCTGATGCACCATGGAGACGCCATTTTCCAGCGCCTCTTTCGAGGAGGTGAAGTTGATCTCCTGCCCCTTGAAGAAGATCTTGCCCTGATCCTTCTCGTAAATGCCGAACAGGCACTTGAGCAGGGTGGATTTCCCCGCTCCGTTCTCGCCCATCAACGCATGCACAGAATGAGGACGGACCCGTAAATTGACATTATCGAGTGCCTTGACGCCGGGAAAGCTCTTACTGACGTCAATCATCTCCAACAGCCATTCTGATTGTTGCTGTGTTGTCATATCAGCCATCACATCTGGTTGAAAAAAGGGCAAGGGGATCTCCCTTGCCCTGGAGGGGGAATTACTCGAATTGGGACAGGTTGTCTTTATCCACACCAACGTAGGCAACGCGCACTACCTTGTTGTCGATCTTCCAGTTGGTACCTTCACCGGCCGGTTTGCCTTCAGCCAGGTTCTTGGTCAGCTCGAAGGTGGCTTTGGCCTGGTTGGCCGCATCGTTCAGCACGGTGCCCGCCATGGCACCGCTCTTGACCATGGCCAGCGCTTCCGGCAGCGCATCGACGCCGAATACCGGGATATTGCTCTTGCCCTGGGCTTTCAGTGACTCGACCGCGCCCATTGCCATACCATCGTTGTTGGCGATGACCACTTCGATCTTGTTGGCGTTGGGGCCGGAGATCCAGGCGTCCATCTTGTCTTTCGCCATGGCGGTATCCCACATACCGGTATCCATGTGCAGCTGATCCGTCTTGACGCCGCCATCGTTCAGGGTCTTGATCACGTAGGAGGTACGGGCTTCCGCATCCGGGTGGCCCGGCTCCCCTTTCAGCAGCACGAACTGGATCACGCCATCCTTGTTCAGATCCCACTCCGGATGGGCTTTCCAGTGTTTGGCAATCAGCTGACCCTGGATGATCCCTGACTCCTTGGAGTCGGTCCCCACGTAGTAGGCCTTGTCATAGCTGGCCAGATCGGTAGCGCTCGGCTCCTTGTTGTAGAAGACCACCGGGATATCTTCACCGCGAGCCTTCTCGATCACCACCGGCGCCGCTGCCGGGTCAACCAGGTTGATGGCCAACGCCTTCACCCCTTTGGCCAGCAGCACGTCGATCTGGTCGTTCTGCTTGGACTGGTCGTTCTGGGAGTCGTTCATCAGCAGCTCCACACCCGGAGTGGCCGCCGCCTCCTTCTCGATGGCCTTGCGCACTACCGCCATGAAGTTGTCATCGTATTTGTAGACGGTCACCCCGATACGGGTGTCAGCCTGGGCATTGGCGCCAGCCATCATGCCCATCAGCAGGGCGGCAACGGTCGTCAGTTTTTTCATTGTGTGTGCTCCGATGTATCTATCTGTTTGTTTGTAGGGTGGCGAGCAATTGAGCAAGCGCCAGTCAATGTAATCAGTTTGTTGTCATTTCTTCTGTGATCATGACGACAAAATGAAAACGATTACACTCTGTTACATTGAAGGTTTTATTTTATTTATCAATGACATAAGAATTAAATCCGAATGAGAGACTCAAACAATTCCACTGCATAGAGGCTAGTCGTTATCGCTCTGTTGTCAAAACGGTCCGACTGATTCAACCGAGAGTGCAACCCCAGCGGTAACGGCGCCCCAGCAACTGATACTCGGGACGTACGCTCTGGCTCCAGGAGTCATCGCCACCTACCCCCATGTGGGCGCCATCAAGACAAACCCACAGCCCTTCTTCGGCCACCAGATCGCTCTGGTGACGAGCTGCGGCCAGCTGTTGCTGACTGAAGCGGCTGGCACTGAAATGGAAGCTGCCGCTCACCGTCGTGCTGCCCAGCTGCAGCTGACGGATATCGCAGCGCAAGCCGTTGTCGCTCGGGAAAATATAAGGGGTGTGCATCGCCTCCAGCGGCAAACTCCAGCGCCCCAGATCGGCGCCCAGCAGGCGATCCGGATAGTTCTCGTGAGGACCTCGCCCCAGCCATTCGGATCGCGCCGGCACCTCGGCCAGATGGAGCAGCAGACCGATCCGCGGCAGCGACGGCAACGTCTGCGCCAGCTCGGTCTCTATCTCCAGGCTCATGGTGCCATCGTCGGTAAAGCGGTGATGCCAGTGACTCACCAGCAGCAGCTCATCGTGGTGGAAGTAACCGTGACTGACCCGGATATCCGCTCCGGCGACCGCAATCCCCAAACAGCGGTGTTGCCATTGACCGAGACCACAGCCCTGCCAGCGAGCAATCCAGGAGCCAGGGTCGGCGTGATCCGCTTCGCTGGTGCCGATGTCGTTGTCCAGCGGCGCGCGGTAGAAGTGATCCATGACCGGCGCCAGCAGCTGCTCCTGCCCCGATTTTTGCCAACTGGTGATGCGGCCGCTCTGCTTGTCGAGCCACCACTGGCTGTTTGCGGCAGTGATCCGCCAGCCATCCGACTGCTCGCTCAGGGTGGCGGCAGCGGCAGGAGCAGGCAGAGCAAGGGGGGTCGGCAGGGTGAACTGCTGACGGGCGACCTTGTGATCCGCCTGCGACCAGAGGGTGGCCTGTGGCTGAACGATGGCCAGATCGAGCCAGGCCAGTGAGCCTGCCGCAAAGGCGGGCAGTGTCTCGCTCAGGGTTAACTCGACCACCCCCTGTGGCGCCAGCGTGAGGGAAACCTCCCCCTGCTGCTGCACATGGCCGTTCTCGCACAGCTGCCAGCTGAGCCGCTCGTTATCGGTTTCCCGGAACAGGTATTCGCTCTCGATCCGCACCCGCAGCGGGGTGTGCTCAAGCAGGGTGAAGCGGAACGGCTGCTGGGCACGCTTCGCCTCGCACAGGGCGGGATGGGGGGTGCGATCCGGGAACAGCAGGCCGTTGCAGCAGAACTGGCGATCGTTTTGCAGATCGCCAAAATCGCCGCCATAGCCCCAGTAGTGGCGGCCATCGGCGGTGTATTTGTCGAGCCCCTGATCGACCCAATCCCAGACAAAGCCGCCTTGCAGACGTGGATGATCGCGAAACGCCTGCCAGTAGTGGGCGTAGCCCCCCAGACTGTTGCCCATGGCGTGGGCATATTCGCAGAGGATCAGCGGCCGGTGCTCGCCGGGCAGGCCGATCCACTTGGCCAGCGCCCACTTGGGCACCGCCGGGAAGGGTTGATCCTGATGGGTTCTGGCATACATGGGGCAGATGATGTCGGTGGCCGGGGTATCGGCCCCGCCCCCCTCGTACTGCACCGGACGGCTCGGGTCGCTGCGCTTGATCCAGCCATACATGGCATCGTGGGCCGGGCCGTAACCCGACTCGTTGCCGAGCGACCAGATGATGATCGAGGCGTGGTTGAAATCCCGTGCCACCATGCGGGTCGCCCGCTCCAGAAAAGCGTTGCTCCAGGCGGGATCCCGCGCCAGCCGCCCCATGGGGGTCATGCCGTGGGTCTCCAGATTCGCCTCGTCCACCACATAGAGGCCAAGCCGATCGCACAGACGATAAAAATCGGGGTGGTTGGGATAGTGGGAGCAACGCACCGCATTGAAATTGTGCCGCTTCATCAGCAGCAGATCCCGCTCCATGGTGGCGCGATCGATGGCATAACCCTTGGCGGGGTGATGCTCGTGGCGGTTGGCACCGCGAATGAGCAGCGGCTGACCGTTGACCCGCAGCAGGCCGCCACGGATCTCCACCACCCGAAAGCCCACATCGCACGCCTCGCTCTCGATGGCCTGGCCCTGCTCGTCCAACAAGGTCAGGGTCAGGCGATAGAGATGGGGCGTCTCGGCGCTCCACTTGTGCGGCGCCGCCACGTCGAGCCACAGCTCGGCGCGATCGTCATAAGCCCCTTTTTCGTCAATGGCTTGGGTGCCGATCGGCTGGCGCAGGGTCGCGACCCGCTCGCTACAGTCATAGAGATTGGCCTCCACCGACAAACCGGCCGCATTGGCTGCCTGCAGTGCAATCTTGAGACGGCCATCCCGATAACAGGCATCCAGCTCAGGGGTCACCCGCATATCCATCAGATGGCGGATCGGTTTGTGCAGCAGGCTGACGGAGCGGAAGATCCCCGACAGCCACCACATATCCTGATCTTCCAGATAGGAACCGTCAGACCAGCGCAGCACCAGCACCGCCAACCGGTTGCAACCGGCGTGCAGGTACGAGGTCAGATCGAACTCGGCGGGCAGGCGGCTGTCCTGGGAGTAGCCGACCCAGTGGCCGTTGCAGAACAGGTGGAAGGCGCTGCTCACCCCATCGAAAATGATCCGGCTCTGGCCGCTAGCCAGCCACTCGGCAGGGAGTTCGAACTCGCGGGAGTAGCAACCGGTGGGGTTCTCTGCCGGTACTCGCGGTGGATCGCAGGGGAAGGGGTACTTGATATTGGTATAGATGGGGCCATCGGTGAGCGGCCGCTCAGCCGGATAGGCGGCATCCAGCTGCCAGTTACCCGGCACAGTAATGGGAGTGGCATCCACCAGATCCTGCGCCAGCCAGCTCTCGGGCACTAATTCGGGGGCGGCAAAGAAGGAGAAGCGCCACTCGCCATCGAGCAAGAGACGGGAGGAAGAGGCCAGATCACCTCTGGCATCCGCTTCGCTGCGCCAGCTGAACATGGGGGTATGGGCAGCCAGCCGGTTTACCGACGTAATGGCCTGAGTCTGCCAATCCTGACGCGCCACTATCTCCCTGAGCATTCACTCTCTCCCTGCTGATTGGAAAACGTATTCAGTCTAGAGAAGTATGACGCAGGGAACGGCGATCTCGCTCACACAGATGTAAACGATTACACTGAATTTGTTAAGTAAAGCGGAGTAAAAATGATTAAAAATAGGTAAAACAATAATTGTGCAAGAAACGGCCCCGAACAGGGCCGCAAAAGGGGGCTATCCGGCCCGAACCGGTGCAACCGAGTGGCGATTGATCAGGGTGGGGGTATAGATCCGGCTCTGGGTCGCTTCACTCTCCCCCGCCGCCAGCTGAATGGCCAGCTTGGCCGCCTGGGCCGCCATCAGCTCGATGGGATAGCGCATGGTGGAGAGCTTGGGGCGCAAGTATCTGGCATAGATGATGTCATCGAAGCCCACCACCGAGACCTCCTCCGGCACTCGCAGGCCGTTGTCCGCCAGCACGGAGATGGCGCCAGCCGCCATGGCATCGTTATAGGCAACCACGGCGGTCACCTTGAGCCCCTTGGCCAGCAGGTTGAGCATGGCGCGCTCGCCCCCCTCCTCGTTCGGCGTGCCGCTCTCGATAAGCTCAGGATCGGCTGCCAGCCCAGCCTCCATCAACCCATCCTGATAACCCTGCAGGCGCAAGGTGGCATCCTCGATGGCGTGATCCGAGCTGATAAAGGCGATATGGCGGTGACCCAGTTCGATCAGGTGGCGAGTCGCGGTGGCGGCACCCAGCCGGTTGTTGAGAGCGATGCAGCGCCCCTTGAGGGCCGGAATATCGCGGTTGATCAGCACCATACCGGGCACCCGCATGGCGTAATCGTAAAGCTCTTCGTCGCTCAGCGCCTTGCTGTGCACCACCAGCGCCTCACAGCGTTTGCCGATCAGCAGCTCGATCGCTTCACGCTCCTGACGCGCCTTGTGAAAACCGTTACCCATCAGCAGGTGGAGGTTCTGCTCGACGGCGATGCCGGAGACCCCCTTCACCAGTGCACCGAAGAAGGGATCCGCCACGTCACCTACCACGACGCCCATGGTGTCACAGGTCTGGCTGACCAGAGCCCGCGCGTTGGCGTTGGGGGTGTAGCCCAGTTCGGCCATGGCCTTCTGCACCACCTCGCGAGAAGCGGCGCTGGCCTTGGGGGAGTTGTTCATCACCCGTGAAACCGTTGCCACCGACACATTGGCCAAACGGGCGACATCCTTGATGGTGCTCATGCTGTTTTCACTTCTTTCACTGTGCAATAGAGCGCCATTATACCCAGCAAACCCATTGAAAACAGGGGTGAAATAAATATCTGCTGTCAGGATAATCACAAAAACAGTGTAATCGTTTACACTGTTTTGCAAGCAAGCTCACAGTTTGGTCGCCACACCCTCGGCTAGACTCCTTCCAGACACTTTTTCAGTGGAGAGCAAGATGAACGTTCTGGTCACCGGCGGTTGCGGATATATCGGCAGCCACACCTGTCTGGCCCTGCAAGCGGCAGGCATGAATCCCGTGGTGGTCGACAACCTCGGCAACAGCAAGCGCAGCGTGCTGGCCCGAGTCGCCGCCATCAGCGGCCAGCAACCCCTGTTCTATCAAGGGGATATTCGCGATGCGGCCCTGCTGGACAGGATCTTCGCCGAACAGCAGATCGATGCTGTGATCCACTTTGCCGCCCTCAAAGCGGTCGGTGAATCGACCCGCATTCCACTGGATTACTACGAGAACAACCTCGGCGGCACCCTCACCCTGCTGCAGGCGATGAAACGGGCTGGCGTGCACAATCTGGTGTTCAGCTCATCGGCCACCGTCTACGGCGATCCCGCCAGTTTGCCGATCCGCGAGGATTTCCCCCGCAGCGCCACCAACCCCTACGGGCGATCCAAGCTGATCATCGAGGAGATCCTCGAAGATCTGCAGGTCGCCGAGCCGCACTGGAGCATGACCCTGCTGCGCTATTTCAATCCGGTCGGCGCCCACGAATCGGGCACCATGGGGGAAGATCCCCAAGGCATTCCCAACAATCTGATGCCCTATATCACTCAGGTCGCCATCGGCCGTCGCGACTGCCTCTCGGTCTTTGGAAACGATTACCCAACTGTTGATGGCACCGGTGTGCGCGACTACATCCACGTGATGGATCTCGCCGAAGGGCACGTCAAGGCGCTGCAGCACTGCGTTGGCAAGGGTGGCGTGCACACCTACAACCTGGGCACCGGTCAGGGCCAGAGCGTGTTGCAGCTGGTCGCCGCTTTCTCTGCGGCCTGTGGCAAGCCGCTGCCATTTCGCATCGAACCGCGTCGCCCGGGCGACATCGCAGCCTGCTGGGCCGATCCGGCCAAGGCCGAGCGCGAGCTGGGCTGGCAGGCGACCCGCAACATCGACGCCATGTGCGCCGACAGCTGGCGCTGGCAATCCGCCAATCCGAACGGTTACGAGGAGTAGGCCGGCCTACTCCCCGTTAATAAACGACTTTAATTTTCCATATCTTATTCAGGAGAGATGATGTTCAACCCCGTCGATCATCCCCATCGCCGCTTCAACCCGCTGACCGGTCAGTATGTGCTGGTCTCCCCCCATCGGGCCAAGCGCCCCTGGCAGGGGCAGGTGGAGAAAGTGAGTCAGGCCCCCAAACAGGCCCACGATCCCGACTGCTTCCTCTGCGCCGGCAATACCCGGGTCACCGGTAACATCAACCCCGACTATCAGGGCACCTTCGTTTTTACCAACGACTTCGCCGCTCTGATGCAGGATACCCCGGCCGCCGATAACGCAGGCGACCCCCTGCTGAAGTTGGAAGCCGCCCGCGGCACCAGCCGGGTCATCTGCTTCTCGCCGGATCACGGCAAGACCCTGCCCGAGCTGCCACTGCCCGCCATCGAAGGGGTGATCACCACCTGGATGGATCAGGTCGCCGAACTGTCAGCCCAGTGGGAGTGGGTGCAGGTGTTTGAAAACAAAGGGGCTGTCATGGGCTGCTCCAACCCGCACCCCCACGGCCAGATCTGGGGCAGCGACTTCCTGCCCAACGAGATCGCCCGTGAAGAGCAGCACCAGCGCGACTGGCTGGCCGAGCACGGCCGCCCCATGCTGCTGGAGTATGTGGATCGGGAGCTGGCGGATCGCTCGCGCATCGTGGTAGAGACCGAGCACTGGCTCGCCGTGGTTCCCTTCTGGGCCGCCTGGCCGTTCGAAACCCTGCTGCTGCCCAAGGCGCACGTCCCCTCCATGCTCAACCTGACCCAGGCCCAGCAACAGGATCTGGCGGTGGCGCTCAAGGAGCTCACCAGCCGCTACGACAACCTGTTCGAGTGCAGCTTCCCCTACTCCATGGGCTGGCACTTTGCACCGCCCAAGTCGGAGTGCCCCGAGGCGTGGCAGTTGCATGCCCACTTCTATCCGCCCCTGCTGCGCTCCGCCACCGTGCGCAAATTCATGGTCGGCTTCGAGATGCTGGCCGAAACCCAGCGTGACCTCACTCCCGAGCAAGCCGCCGAACGGCTGCGCGCCCTGAGCCCCATTCACTACACCCAGACCAGCCACACCAATGAGGAGGCCCTATGACCCCCAGCCAACGCGTCAGCACCGTTTTTGCCGAGCAATTTGCCAAAACGCCCGATCTGCTGGTGCGCGCCCCCGGTCGCGTCAACCTCATCGGTGAACATACCGACTACAACGACGGCTTCGTGCTGCCCTGCGCCATCGACTACGAGACCTGCGTCGCCATCGGCCTGCGCGATGACCAGCAAGTGCAGGTGATCGCCGCCGACTACGACAACCAGCGCGACCAGTTCGACCTCGGGCAGCCCATCGAGCATCACCCCAGCCAGCGCTGGAGCGACTACATCCGTGGCGTGGTGAAATATCTGCAAGCGCGTGGTTATGCCCTGCGCGGCCTCGATCTGGTGGTTTCCGGCAACGTGCCACAGGGCGCGGGGCTCTCATCTTCCGCCTCACTGGAAGTGGCTATCGGTCAGGCCTTCAAGGAGGCGCTGGGGCTCGACATCAGCCAGGCCGAGATCGCCCTCAACGGTCAGCAGGCGGAGAACAAGTTCGTTGGCTGCAACTGCGGCATCATGGATCAGATGATCTCCGCCAGCGGCAAAACCGATCACGCCCTGCTGCTCGACTGCCGTTCGCTGGAGACCCGTCTCATCCCCATGCCGGCGGATCTGGCGGTGCTGATCGTCAACTCCAACGTGCGCCGCGGTCTGGTGGACAGCGAATACAACACCCGCCGTCAGCAGTGCGAGGCCGCCGCCCGTCACTATGGGGTCAAGGCGCTGCGCGACCTCGATCTGACCGGACTGGAAGTGGGCAAGGCCGGGCTGGATGATGCTTGCTACCGCCGTGCCCGTCACATCGTCGGTGAAAACGCCCGCACCCTGGCGGCCGCCGATGCACTGGCGAGCCATGATCTGACCCGTCTCGGCGAACTGATGGCCGAGTCGCACGCCGCCATGCGCGACGACTTCGAAATCACAGTGCCCGCCATCGACGGTCTGGTAGATATCATCAAGGCCAACATCGGAACTGATGGCGGCGTGCGGATGACCGGTGGCGGCTTCGGCGGCTGCGTGGTCGCCCTGCTGCGCCCGGAGAAAGTGGCCGAGGTGATCGCCGCGGTCGAGGCAGAGTATCCGGCCATCTCCGGCCTCAAGGCCGACTGCTACGTCTGCCGTGCCAGCGCGGGGGCGGGAAAACTATGAGCCCATTTATGATGCAGGCCGACGGCTACGTCTGCCGGATCGGCAACACAGGTGCAGGCAAGTTATGAGCAGCGCCATGACGCCATTCGAGCTGGAAAACGAGGAGGGGCTGCGCCTGCGCGGCCTCAATTTCGGCGCCACCCTCACCTCCCTCACCCTGCCGGTGGCGGGCCAGCGCCGTGAAGTGCTGCTGGGCTGTGCCGACGACGCCTATCCCACCCAGCAGGTGTGGCTGGGTGCGGTGGCGGGCCGCTTTGCCAACCGCATTGGCGGTGCCGAGCTGGTACGCGATGGCCAGCGCTGGCCGCTGGATGCCAATCAGGCACCCAACTGTCTGCACGGCGGGAAGGCAGGCTTTCATCGCCAGCAGTGGCAGATCAAGGAGCTGGAGGCAGATCGGGTCAAACTGGTGTTGCTCTCCCGTAGCGGGGATCAGGGCTTTCCCGGCAATCTGCGGGTAACACTGGAGTATCGACTGGAGCAGAGCGATCTGGTGATCGATTTTGTCGCCAGCACGGATGCGCCGACCCCGGTCAGCCTCACCAGCCACGCCTACTTCAATCTCGATGGGTCAGCCGATGGCGGCGATGTGCGTGACCACCTCATCAGCATCAATGCCGACCACTTCCTGCCCACCGACCCGAGCGGTCTGCCGCTCGCCATCACTCCGGTGGCGGGGCCGTTCGATCTACGCCACGAGCGCCTGATTGGCCAGGATTGGCTGAGCCATCCCCAGCAACAACAGGCCAAGGGGTACGATCACGCATTTGTGCTCAACGGACCGGCTGCCGAGTGGTCGGCACGGGTGGTCTCGGGGGATCGCCAGCTGGCGATGGAGGTCTACACCAACCAGCCTTCACTGCAGTTTTACACCGGCAACTGGCTGGCCAACACTCCCAACCGCAGCGGCCAGTCACACCGGGATCACGACGGCTTCTGTCTTGAGGCGCAACAGCTGCCGGACAGCCCCAATCGCCCCGAACTGGGCAACCCCTGGTTGTTGCCGGGCGAGCGTTATCACCACCAGACCCGCTACCGTTTTATCCGCGACTGACTTAAAGGTTTCATGATTTTTACATAGCCTCAGCAGTCACAATCGAGCAAGATAAGCCGCCCCGAGACCCTTCCGGGGCGTTTTTACATCAACGAAGTAAGGATTGTTTGTTCGATGACTGACACCTATAGCCTGCTGGTCGCCTTTATTCTGGGCGTCGTCGAGGGGCTGACCGAGTTCCTCCCCGTCTCCTCCACCGGCCACATGATCATCGTCGGCCATCTGTTGGGCTTTGAAGGGCCCAAGGCCGCCACCTTCGAAGTGGTGATCCAGCTTGGCTCCATCCTCGCCGTGGTCGCCGTGTTCTGGCGCCGCCTGTTTGGCCTGATTGGCATTCACTTCGGCCAGAAGCCCTCTCAGGATCATGCCACCCTGTCGCTGATCCACGTCATCCTCGGCATGATGCCCGCCATCGTGGTCGGTCTGGCCATCCACAGCTGGATCAAGGCCCATCTGTTCGGGCCAGAGACAGTAATGTACGCGTTGATCGCGGGGGGCATCCTGCTGATCATCGCCGAGAAGTTCCGCCCGGCCGTCAGCGCCGAAACCCTGGATGACATCAGCTACAAGCAGGCGTTCGGCATCGGCCTGTTCCAGTGTCTGGCACTGTGGCCCGGCTTCTCCCGCTCCGGCGCCACCATCAGTGGTGGCATGCTGATGGGGATCAGCCGTCACGCGGCGGCCGAGTTCTCCTTCATCATGGCGGTGCCCATGATGATGGCGGCAAGCACGCTGGATCTCTACAAGAGCCGCGACTTCCTCTCCATGGCTGACTTCCCGATGTTTGCGGTGGGCTTTATCACCGCCTTCGTGGTGGCCATGTTTGCCATCAAGACCTTCCTGGCGCTGATCCGTCGTCTCGACTTCATCCCGTTCGCCATCTACCGCTTTATCGTGGCGTTCGCCGTCTATCTGGTGTTTGTCGCCTGACCGGCAGCCAGCAATGAAATGACAAAAGGGACCAATCTGGTCCCTTTTTCTATGGCGAATCTATGGAGAGGTTGAGCTCAGTAGAGGTGCTGGCTGATGCCGTTCAGCAGCCGCGACAGACCCTTGGTGAACTGCACCGGCGCATCCTGCACCGTGTAGCAGAGGCAGCCATCCGGCGTGTGCGGACTGTGGGAGTGGCTGGCATCGCGCCAGATAAAATCTCCCGCCTTGTAAAGGGTATCGCCATCCTCGATAGTGCCCGCCAGCAGCAGGGTCAGCTCATAGCCCTGATGGGTGTGCTCGGGGATGCGGCCACCCGCCTCGATATGGAGCAGGCTGGCGCGCGCGCCCATCTCGTCCAGCGGCAGACTCTGCTGACGAATGGCGCCGATATGGCGCCACTTGGGCGAGCGGTAGCGGGCCAGCACCCGTGGCAAGCGGTAGGCATGACCGGCCACCTCCAGCTCGCCGGACTGGGCTCGGGGCAGATCGATAACGGGTGCAGCAACCGGTTCGGGCTGCGCCAGAATATCCGCCAGCATGGCGTCGAATCCGGCATCCAGCGCCACGTCATCGCGAGGAGCCAGCTCGGGCTCTGCTGGCGAGGCAAGATATTGCTGCGCCAACTCCTCTTCGAATGTTTTCAGTCGGGCAGCGCAATCGGGGCAGAGTTCACAGTGGGCGGAGAGTCCCACCGCCAGTGGCAGAGGGAGCTCGTCGGCGGCGAAGGCGCGCAGCATAGGGTCGGTCGGATGGGCTTTAATCATGGCCTTGCTCCACTTGCTCTTTCAGTTTCTGTAACGCCAGCCGGAGGCGGGACTTGATGGTACCGAGCGGCACGCCGAGTCGCTCCGCCAGCTCCTGCTGGGAGAACTCCTGCAGATAGATGCCGCGCACCACCTGCTGTTGCGGCTCCGGCAGCGTGCCCAGATAGTGGGCCATCTGACGGGTCAGCACCGCATCCTCACCGCCGCTCAGGTGCTCCTCTTCGGCCTGAAACTCCAGCACCGGCCACAGCTCCTCGGCACAGAGATCCTCCTTGCTGGCGCGACGACGGCGCAGCATGTCGAAGCACTGGTTGCGCATCACGGTATAGATCCAGGTGGTCGGCGCCCCCTTCTCCGGGTGATATAGGCGCGCCTTCTGCCACACCAGCAGCATGGTCTCCTGCACCAGCTCCATGGCGTTGGCCTCGCTACCGAGGTGGCGCAGGCCATAGCTGCGAATGCGCGGCGCAAAATGTTGGAACAGGTGGGCAAAAGCAGCCTTGTCGGCCTGCTCTGCCACCCTGATCAGCAGAGATTTGAGGTCGCCATCCGGGTTATCCATCACGGGCGAGATCCTGCGTATGGTCGAGTGTGGTTGGCCAGTATATGCCATTGCGCCATCCCTTTGGTGTGCTGTCGAACATGCTGTGGTGATGACTGATACGATGCTACGGCGCTGGCGGATCAGCGGGTCAGGAAAAAATCAGTGGCTGGCCACCAGCACTCCCTTGAGCAGGGCGATGGCAGGCTGATTATCGGCCGCGGCCAGCAGCAGCTGCTTCTGTTCGGGCGGGATCGGCAGCACCTCCAGCCAGCGCTGCGCCACCCAGTTGCCATCGTCCCAGCGGGGCACGGGATAGAGGGCGGCATAGTCTGGATAGTCGGCAAATACCTCCCGCAGCGCATCGACCAGCGGCAGCTGATCGGGATGGAGCCGGCGTGGCGGCCAGGCCGGCAGCGGGCTCACCTCACCGATGCGCAGGCCGTCTGGCTCCTGCCACAGATCCTCTATCTGCACCCGCTCCATCCCCTGCACCGTGATCCCCAACATACCGTCCGGCAGCCGGTCGAAATCGATGATGGTGACCCGGGTGGCGATGGGCAGCATGTTGCGCAGGGCATCGGGCTGGCGAGGGTCCACCATGCAGAGGGCAAAGCCGGACTCCCCCGCCTCGGCGATCATCCGCTGGTATCTCGGTTCGAAGATCCGCAGCGGCATGATGCCACCGGGCAGCAGGTGGGCAGATAGGGGAAACAGCGCCAGTCGCATCGCAAACTCCTCGGTTGGGAACCTCTGTTGATACGCCGGGCCAGAGGGAGGAGATCATTCCCGTCATCGGGAAAGGAAAAACCCTTAACAATCAGGGAAAAATAGCCTGGACAAGCCGCTTCGATATGCAGTAGAAATGGATAAGCACCGTAATTTCCGCCCAATATTCTGGAATATGGCGCCAAACGCAGTGAAATATCCGCCCGACAGCGAGCGGCGGGTCATCCCTATAGTTTTCTCGGGCCGATGCGGGTAAAATTCACGCCCTTATATATCAGTCATTTTTCGACGCGCAACCTTGGTGGTCAGTTATGAAAGAGCATATTCATCATCTACTTGAACAAACGGTAGCCAATCTCAAGTCAGCAGGCGTCCTGCCGGCGGACCTGGAAGCCCGCGTGCAAGTAGACCGATGCAAGGAAAAAGCTCACGGCGACCTGGCTACCAACCTGGCCATGCTGCTGGCCAAACCGGCCCGCAAGAATCCCCGTGAGCTGGCAGCGGCCATCATCGAGCACCTGCCCGCCTCCGACCTGATCGCCAAGGTCGAGATCGCCGGTCCCGGCTTCATCAACTTCTTCTTCGACCAGCGCTGGCTGGCCGGTCAGGTCGAGGCCATGGTGACCTCTGCCAACGCCAACGTAAGGTTGCCCGCGCCACAAACCGTGGTGGTGGACTACTCCGCCCCCAACGTGGCCAAAGAGATGGCGGTGCACCACATCCGCTCCACCGTTCTCGGTGACGTCGCAGCGCGCGCGCTGGAATTCCTCGGCCACAAAGTGATCCGTGCCAACCACATCGGCGACTGGGGCACCCAGTTCGGCATGCTGATCGCCTATCTGGAGAAGATGTCCAACGAGCACGCCAGCGACATGGCGCTCAAGGATCTGGAAGCCTTCTACACCCAGGCCAAGCGTTGCTACGACGAAGACGAAGCCTTCGCCGAGCGTGCCCGTAACTACGTGGTCAAGCTGCAGGGCGGCGACGAGTACTGCCGTACCATGTGGAAGAAGCTGGTCGACATGACCATGGAACAGAACCAGATCAACTACGACCGCCTGAATGTCTCCCTGACCAACAAGGACATCATGGGCGAGTCCATGTACAACGACATGCTGCCGGAGATCGTGGCCGACCTGAAAGCCAAGGGGCTGGCGGTCGAGAGCGAAGGCGCCACCGTTGTCTTCCTGGACGAGTTCAAGAATAAGGATGGCGAGGCCATGGGCGTCATCATCCAGAAGAGCGATGGCGGTTTCCTCTACACCACCACCGACATCGCCTGTGCCAAATACCGTTATGAAACTCTGGGCGCCGACCGTGTCATGTACTTCATCGACTCCCGTCAGCACCAGCACCTGATGCAGGCCTGGACCATCACCCGCAAGGCGGGCTATGTGCCGGAATCCGTACCGCTCGAGCACCACGCCTTCGGCATGATGCTGGGCAAGGATGGTCGTCCCTACAAGACCCGCTCCGGTGGCACCGTCAAGCTGGTTGATCTGCTGAACGAGGCCGAAGAGCGCGCCGCCGCTCTGCTGGAGAGCCGCAACAGCGACCTTTCTGCCGAAGAGAAGGCCAACGTGGTCAACGCCATCGCCATGGGTGCGGTCAAGTATGCGGATCTTTCCAAGAACCGTACCACCGACTACATCTTCGACTGGGACATGATGCTCTCCTTTGAAGGCAACACTGCCCCTTACCTGCAGTATGCCTACACCCGTATCCAGTCCATCTTCCGCAAGGCCAACATCGATGCCGAGACGCTGACCGGCAACGTGACCCTGAACGAAGAGGCCGAAGAGGTGCTGGCCCAGAAGCTGATCCAGTTCTCCGACGCGGTCAACGGCGTGGCAGACAAAGGCATGCCGCACCTGCTCTGTACCTACCTGTACGAGTTGTCCGGCAACTTCATGACCTTCTATGAAGCCTGCCCGATCAACAAGGATGGCGTGGACGAGGCAACCCGTCAGAGCCGTCTGCTGCTGTGCGCCGCCACCGCCAAGGTGCTGAAACTGGGCCTCGGCGTACTGGGCATCCATACCCTGGAGCGCATGTAATAGATGGCAACCCGGGATTATGTCGGCAGCCGCCCGCGACGTCGGGCGGGTGGCCGCAATACCAAGAAAGCGGCTCCTCGCCGCTTTCCTGTTATTCCAGTGCTGCTGGTCGTGGCACTGCTGGCAGGCTTTGGTGGCTTCCTTTACATGATCAATGGCAAGGGCAACGATGCCCCCACCATTGAGGAACAGGTAAAGGCCAACAAGCCAAAAGCGCAGAATAACGGGCTGCCTCAGGAGAAGTGGAGCTACATCGAACGGCTTGAGAACAAGCAGGTCGATGTTATCGAGCCACCGCCCCAGCCGGGTGTGCTGCCGCCACCACCGGCAGATACCATGACCCTGCAACCGGAGAAATTGCCGCAACCGGTGCCGACCGACATTCCCCAGCCGGGAACACCGATCGGCCAGCCCAAGCCCTATCAGCCCAATCCGGCAACCACTCCCTCCACCTCCGGTGCGCCGGTTGCCAGCGCGCAAGAGCAGGTGATCGACCGCAAGGCCGAACGGGAGCGGATGGAGCGGGAGATCCGTGCCGAGCTGGAGCGGGAGCGGGCCGAAGCGGCCAAGGCCAAAGCGACCACCCCGCCAGCCCAGACCGCAGCCGCCGACAGTGGTCGCTATATGATGCAATGCGCCGCGCTGCGCTCGCAGGATTCCGCAGAGTCGCTCAAGGCACGTATCGCCTTCACCGCCGGCCTCTCTTCCAGCCTGCAGGTGATCAATGGCGCCAACGGTACCGTCTACAAGGTGATGGTCGGCCCCTTCAACGGCAAGGCGGCCGCCGACGCGGCCAACAGCAAGCTGCAGAGCTCCGGCATCAGCGGCTGCATTCCCAAGAAAGGGTAATCCGCTTACCGATGACGCAGGGCCGGGTGGCAACCCCCGGCCCTGTTCTTTTGGTGCCACTCGCCCCCCCCTGATTGCTACCCCGTTTATCCCGACCAAAGGTAGGGTTGAAAAGCCCGTTTGCCATCCCCATCTTTCTTGCCATGCACAGTCAGGCCGTCATTCGGCTCAAGCGAGGTAAGTAAAGTGACTACCATAGTTTCAGTTCGCCGCAACGGTCAGGTCGTCATCGGTGGCGATGGCCAGGTCTCTCTTGGCAACACCGTCATGAAGGGCAACGCCCGCAAGGTTCATCGTCTCTATAACGGCAAGGTGCTGGCCGGTTTCGCTGGCGGTACCGCCGACGCCTTCACCCTGCTCGAGCGTTTCGAAGCAAAACTGCAGGCCCATCAGGGTAATCTGGAGCGCGCCGCCGTGGCGCTGGCCAAAGATTGGCGCACCGATCGCGCCCTGCGCCGCCTCGAAGCGCTGCTGGCCGTGGCCGACGAACACAAATCCTTCATCATCACCGGCAACGGTGACGTGGTGCAGCCGGAGCACGATCTCATCGCCATCGGCAGCGGCGGCAACTTCGCCCAGTCCGCCGCCATCGCGCTGCTGGAAAACACCGAGCTGGATGCCAGGACCATTGTCGAGAAGTCCCTCAAGATTGCGGGCGACATCTGCGTCTTCACCAACGGCAACCACACCATCGAAGTGCTGGACTACGCAGCCAAATAAGGCCATCAGCCAAACCCCATTCTCCAAGGGGTGGGCACTGCCCGCCCCGGATACAGGAACACCATCATGTCCGAGATGACCCCGAGAGAAATCGTCCACGAGCTGGATCGTCACATCATTGGTCAGGCCGATGCCAAGCGCGCCGTTGCCGTTGCCCTGCGCAACCGCTGGCGCCGGATGCAACTCGACGAAGAGATGCGCCATGAAGTAACCCCGAAAAACATCCTGATGATCGGCCCGACCGGTGTCGGCAAGACCGAGATCGCCCGTCGTCTGGCCAAGCTGGCCAACGCCCCCTTCATCAAGGTGGAAGCGACCAAGTTCACCGAAGTGGGCTATGTCGGCAAGGAAGTGGACAGCATCATCCGCGATCTGACCGATGCCGCCATCAAGCTGGTGCGCGAAACCGAGATGGAGAAGATGAAATACCGCGCCGAGGAAGCCGCCGAAGAGCGCATCCTCGATGCCCTGCTGCCCAACCCGCGCAACACCTGGGGTGAGGAAGAGAAAGCCGACAACTCCAACACCCGCCAGATCTTCCGCAAGAAACTGCGGGAAAGTCAGCTGGATGACAAGGAGATCGAGCTGGAGCTCTCCGCCTCTCCGATGGGCGTCGAAATCATGACCCCGCCGGGCATGGAAGAGATGGCCAACCAGCTGCAGGGGCTGTTCCAGAACCTGGGCCAGAACCAGAAGAAGAAGCGCAAGATCAAGGTCAAAGAGGCCATGAAGGCGCTGATCGAAGAGGAAGCGGCCCGTCTGGTCAATCCGGAAGAGCTGAAGCAGAAAGCGATCGCCGCGGTCGAGAACAACGGCATCGTCTTCCTCGACGAGATCGACAAGATCTGCAAGCGTGGCGAGAGCTCGGGCCCCGATGTCTCCCGTGAAGGGGTACAGCGCGACCTGCTGCCGCTGGTCGAGGGTTGCACCGTCAATACCAAGCACGGCATGGTCAAGACCGACCATATCCTGTTTGTCGCCTCCGGCGCCTTCCAGATCGCCAAGCCGTCAGATCTGATCCCCGAGCTGCAGGGTCGTCTGCCGATCCGCGTCGAGCTGACCGCGCTGACCACCGATGACTTCGAGCGCATCCTGACCGAGCCGAACGCCTCGCTGACCGATCAGTACAAGGCGCTGATGGCCACCGAAGGGGTCAACATCGAGTTCACCAAGGATGGCATCCGCCGTCTGGCCGAAGCGGCCTGGCAGGTCAACGAGCGTACCGAGAACATCGGTGCCCGTCGTCTGCACACCGTGATGGAGCGCCTGATGGAAGATATCTCCTACGATGCCTCCGAGAAGTCCGGCGAGACCTTTGTCATCGACACCGACTACGTCAACGCCCACCTCGGCAAGCTGATTGAAGACGAGGATCTGAGCCGCTTTATTCTGTAAGCGCGCACCTCCCGATAAAACGCCTCCCTTCGCGGAGGCGTTTTTATTTCTCCACCGCCTCCGTCATCTGCCCGAATTCTGGCCCTTATCTGCGGCAACCCGTTCAATCCCAGCGCATTTCCAAACCTCCCCTTGCCAACACCCGTCGTTTTTCATCCCTGCTGAAATCTGCTCAAAAAAAGATCTGTCTACTTCTGCGCAATTGATTTATACATACGTATAAATCAGATCGAAATCTGCGCAACAGGAACCAGAAAGATGAATCCGACCCGGCAAAAACTGCTCGATACCGGCCTCGCCATCGCCACCGAGAAGGGGCTGCGCGGCCTGACGGTGCGCGAGCTGGCGGCGGCGGCCGAGGTGAACCTCGGCTCCTTTGTCTACCACTTCGGCAACCGCGACGCCTTTATCGACGAGCTGGTGGAGCTCTGGTACGCCCCCCTCTATGACGAGCTCAAGGCGGTAGCGGCCAAAGGCTCCTACCCCTCTGCCATCGCCACCTTCGAAGCGACCATGGAGGCGCTGATCGGGCTGGTGGCGCGCCAGCGCGGCTTTATCAACCACCTGTTTGGCGATGCGCTGGCGGGCGAAGGGGCGGCCCAGCGCTTTCTGCTCAGCCTGCCGCGCCGCCACCCCCTGCTGCTGCTCGAACAGGTGCGCAAGGCACAGGCAGAAGGGTCGCTGATCGCCGGGCACCCGCTCCAGCTGATGATCTTCATCATGGGCTCGGTCGGCCTGCTGCTGGTGATCGCCGGTAGCGGTCGCCAGCTCGGCTGGCTGCCCGAACAGGCGGCCCCCTTTCTCAGCCAGATAGACAACCCCGAGGCCGCCAGACAGCGGCTGGTATGGGCCCTGCGCGGCCTGCGCCGCACCGACATCAAGGAAGGAGAAGCGGCATGAAACAACGCATCGCGATGGTAGCTCTGCTGCTGGCCGCTCTCAGTGGTGACCTCTGGTTGCAGAGCAATCTTCAAGGAGAAGCGGTATGAAGCAACGCATTGCCATCGTGGCCCTGTTGCTGACCGTGCTCAGTGGTTACCTCTGGTTGCAGAGCCATCCTCAAGGAGAAGCGGCATGAAACAACGCATTGCAATCGTGGCCCTGCTGCTGACCGTTATCGGTGGCTACCTCTGGTGGCAGGGGCGCCCGGCCGACGGCTCCATCCTCTACGGCAACGTCGATATTCGCGACGTCAATCTGGCCTTTCGGGTCGGCGGCCGCGTCGATCAGGTGCTGGTCGATGAGGGGGATAGCGTAAAAGCCGGTCAACTGCTGGCCCGCCTCGATCCGGTTCCCCTCACCCACAGCCGCGACAGCGCCCGCGCCAATCTGGCTGCGCTCACCGCCGCCAACGCCTTGATCCACAAAGGCTATCGCAGCGAAGAGACGGACCGGGCCCGGGCCGCACTGGCCGCCGCCGAAGCCGCTGCGCTGGAGGCCGACCAGCAGTGGCGCCGTCAGAGCGCACTGGCAGCCACCGGCGCCATCTCCCGCGGTCAGCTCGATAGCGCCCGCTCCCAGCGGGATCAGACCCGGGCGCAGGTACGCTCCGCCCGCGAGCAGCTCGCCCAGCTCGAAACCGGCTACCGCCCGGAAGAGATAGCCCAGTCCGATGCCCAACTGGAAGGGGCCAAGGCGGCGCTCGCCAGTGCCGAACTGGCGCTGGCAGACGCCAGCCTGACCGCCCCCAGCGACGGCATCATCATCAGTCGTGCCGTCGAGAACGGCAGCATGGTGCAGAGCGGTGCGACCGCCTTCAACCTCTCCCTGACCGCGCCAGTCTGGGTGCGTGCCTATGTGGAGGAGCCCTGGCTCGGCCACTTCCCGAGCGGCGCCAAGGTGACCCTCACCACCGACTCGCGGCCGGATCAGCCCTATCACGGGGTGGTGGGCTTTGTCTCGCCGACCGCCGAGTTCACCCCGAAATCGGTGGAGACGCCAGACCTGCGCACTCACCTCGTCTACCGGCTGCGCATCGTGGTGCAGGATCCCGACCAAGCCCTGCGGCAGGGAATGCCGGTCACCGTCAGGCTGGCGCCATGAGCAGCGCCATCTCCCTTGAGGGGCTCACCAAACGCTTTGGCGAGCGGGTCGCCCTCAACGCCATCTCGGCCACCATTCCGACTGGCGGCATCACCGGACTGGTCGGCCCCGACGGCGCGGGCAAGAGCACTTTGCTGCGCCTGCTGGCCGGTCTGCTGATCCCCGAAGCGGGCACCATCCGGGTGCTGGGGCTGGATCCGGTGAGCGAGGGGGATCTGCTGCGCCAGCGCCTTGGCTACATGCCCCAGCAGTTCGGCCTCTACGAGGATCTCAGCGTGCTGGAGAACCTCACCCTCTACGCTGACTTGCGCGGCGTACTGGAGCCCGAACGCACACCCACCTTTGCGCGGCTGCTCGCCTTCACCGATCTCGCCCGCTTCACCGCACGACCGGCGGGCAAGCTCTCTGGCGGGATGAAACAGAAGCTCGGGCTGGCCTGCGCCCTGCTCGGCACCCCGGATGTGCTGCTGCTCGACGAGCCGGGGGTCGGGGTCGATCCCATCTCCCGCCGCGCCCTCTGGCAGATGGTGCGCGAGCTGGCCAAGGGTGGTATGACGGTGCTCTGGAGTACCGCCTATCTCGATGAGGCGGAGCTGTGCGACCACGTGCTGCTGATGGCGGATGGCGAGGTGCGCACCAGCGGCACCCCGGCCGACCTGATGGGGGCCATGGCCAGCCGCTGCTGGCTGCTGGAGGCGGGACAACTGGATGGCCGCGAGCGGCGCGCCCTGCTGCGCCGGGCACTGGCTCACCCGACGGTGATGGATGGCGCGGTGGCGGGGGAGCGGGTTCGCCTGCTGCTGCACCCGGGCATGGCGCCCCCACCGCTGGCGGAGCTGCATCTCGCCAACGGCGTCTTTCAACCGGCCCAGCCCCGGCTGGAGGATGCCTTTATCGACCTGCTCGGCGGCGGCCCCGGCGGGGAGTCGAGTCTGGCGGCGGGGATGCGGGAAGCCGAACTGCCGCAAGGGGTCTCCCCCGAGGCGGTGATCGAGGCGCGCCACCTCACCAAACGCTTCGGTGATTTTGCCGCCACCGATGATGTCAGCTTTGCGGTGCGCCGCGGCGAGATCTTCGGTCTGCTCGGCCCCAACGGGGCGGGCAAGTCCACCACCTTCAAGATGGAGTGCGGCCTGTTGCGCCCGAGCGAGGGGCAGGCTCTGGTGACCGGCATCGATCTGGCCCACAGCCCCTCGGCGGCGCGCCAGCGCCTCGGCTACATGGCGCAGAAGTTCTCCCTCTACAAGCAGCTCACCGTGGCGCAGAACCTCTCCTTCTTCGCCGGTATCTACGGTCTGTTTGGCCGCCACCAGCAGATGCGGATCGACGCCATGGTGGCTGCCTTTGCCCTCGCCCCCTGGCTCGATCAGAAGGCAGAATCCCTGCCGCTCGGCCTGCGCCAGCGCTTATCGCTGGCCTGCGCCCTGCTGCACGAGCCGCCGCTGCTGTTCCTCGACGAGCCCACCTCCGGGGTCGATCCGGTGACTAGGCGCGAGTTCTGGTCGCATATCAACGCGCTGGCCGACCACGGCGTCACCGTGCTGGTCACCACCCACTTTATGGATGAGGCGGAGTATTGCGACCGCATTGCCCTCATCTATCGCGGCAAGCTGCTGGCGCTCGGCACCCCGGACGATCTCAAGGGGCTGGCCGCCAAAGAGGCGGCGACCTCTTTGCCAACCGGCTCCTTGCCGACCTGTTCTTTGCCAACAATGGAAGAGGCTTTTATCACGCTAGTCGAGCGGGCCAGCGAGGAGGACGCATGAGTATCAACCGTCGGCGACTGCTGGCCCTCTGTCGCAAGGAGACGCTGCAAATCGTCCGTGACCCGAGCAGCATCCTCATCGCCTTCATCATGCCGGTGGTGCTGCTGGTGGTGATGGGTTACGCCATCAATCTGGATGTGGACCATCTGCGCCTCGGCATCTGGCGCACCGACAGCGGCGCCCCGGCGGTGCGGCTGGAGCAAGCCCTGCGCGGCTCTACCGCATTGGAGATCCACAGCGGGCCGAGCAAGGAGTCCCTGCTCGCCAGTCTGGCCCGTGGCGAGATCCGCGGCCTGCTGGTGATCGACGACGGCTTCTCCCGCGAGCTGGCCGGTCAGGGCAATGGCACGCCACAGGCGCTGCTGCTCACCGACGGCTCCGAGCCCAACACCGCCAACTTCGTCACCAACTATGTGCAGGGGATCTGGCAGGGGTGGCTCGCTGGCGAAGGGGTTGCCATGCCGGTGTCGATAGAGAGCCGCGCCTGGTTCAACCCGGCGCTGGTGAGCCGCAACTTTCTGGTGCCGGGCTCCATTGCGGTGGTAATGACCATCATAGGGGCCCTGCTCACCTCGCTGGTGGTGGCGCGGGAGTGGGAGCGCGGCACAATGGAGGCGCTGCTCGCCACTCCGGTTACCAAGGGGGAGCTGCTGCTCTCCAAGCTGCTGCCCTACTATGGCCTTGGCATCATTGCCATGCTGCTCTGCCTGCTCTTCTCGGTGGCGGTGATGGCGGTGCCGTGGCGCGGCTCCCTGCTGCTGCTCTTTCTGGTCACCAGCGTCTTTCTCGGCAGCGCCCTCGGTCTCGGGCTGTTTCTCTCCACCGTGATGCGCAGCCAGTTCAACGCCGCCCAAGCGGCCCTGATCGCCGCGTTTCTGCCTGCGGTGATGCTGTCGGGATTTGTATTCGAGATCGCCAGCATGCCGCCGCTGCTGCGGGCCATCACCCACCTCATTCCGGCCCGCTACTTCGCCAGCTCATTGCAGACCCTCTATCAGGCGGGCAGCGTCTTCTCGATCCTGCTGGTCAACGGTTTCTGTCTGCTGCTGCTGGCGGGTTTCTGGCTGGCCCTGACCGCCCGCAAGACGCGGCGCACTCTGGAGTAACCCATGCTGATCCGACTCTGGTGGCTGATCCGAAAAGAGCTGCAGGCCCTGATGGGCAATACTCAGGGGCGCTTTCTGCTCATCATGCCGGTGCTGCTGCAAACCGCCCTCTTCCCGTTCGCCGCCACCCTGGAGGTAACCGGCAACACGTTGGCCATCTACAACCAGGATGGCGGCGCCCAGAGCCGCGAGCTACTGGAACGCCTCACCCATATGCCCGCCTTCACCACCATCATCCCGGTGCAGGGCGAGGCGGGCATGACCGAAGCCATCACCGGGCAGCAGGCGCTGCTCGGGCTGATTATTCCGGGCGATTTCTCGCGCCGACTGGCGCGCGGCGAACCGGCCAAGGTGCAGCTGATTATCGACGGGCGCCGCTCCAACGGCGGTCAGGTGGCGGCGGGCTACATCAGTCAGGTGATCGCCCGCTGGCAGAATGAAGAAAGGAGCGAAGGCAAGGCGCAGCCCGAGCTGGCGGTGCGCAACCTCTACAACCCCAACGTCGAGTTCCGCTGGCATATCCTGCCGGCGCTGGTGGCCATCATCACCACCACCGGCTGCCTGATTGTCACCGCCCTCTCGGTCGCGCGGGAGCGGGAAGAGGGCACCTTCGATCAGCTGCTGGTCTCCCCCCTCACCGCAGGCTGGATCATGGCGGGCAAGGCGGTGCCCGGCATCATGGTGGCAGTGGGGCAAGGGTGCATAGTCGCGCTGGCTGCCCGTTTTGTCTTTCACCTCCCCTTTGCGGGCAGCCTCAGTTTGCTGATGGCGGGCATGGTCTGCTACGGGCTGGCGCTGGCCGGGATCGGGCTCTTCATCTCGTCGTTCTGCTCGACCCAGCAGCAGGCGTTTCTCGGAGTCTTCTCCTTCACCGTACCGGCTGTGATCCTCTCGGGCTACATCTCGCCGGTGGAGAATATGCCGCAGGTGTTCCAGTGGCTGGCGGCCATTGACCCCCTCACCCACTTCATCGTGCTGCTCAAGGGGGTCTTCCTCAAGGGGTTCGACTGGTCGGCCGCCTGGCCCCTGCTCTGGCCGCTGCTCGCCATCGCCGGCGTCACCCTGTCGCTGGCGCTCGCCATGTTCCGCCGCCATATCGCCTGACGTACCGCTTTGCTCAGCTGATGCCCATTGATGCCGGTCTCGCCCAGTGCGAGGCCGCTCTTTTTCCGACAGAAGTCTTCACTCCCCGGCTGTGGGTAAGCACAGCTTTCTCTCCACTATCCCTCACCCCGAGCCAGCCCATAAATCATCAACTGGTATACCTATTTTTGTATATCTTTGAATTTTATCGAATTACCCCTGACGAGATATATAAATAGACACTTGATTTGCATCAATTGCCCGCCCCTGTCGACTGGGTAGCCTAGCCCCAGAATGATGTTTTATTACTCCAAACTAGAGGCAATCATGAGCAAAGTCAGACTGGTCGTTGTGGGCAACGGCATGGTGGGGCACCGCTTCATCGAAGAGCTGATCGAGCGGGCCGACCCGGGCCGCTACGAGATCACCGTCTTCGGTGCAGAACCCCGTCCCGCCTACGATCGCGTCCATCTCTCCTCCTACTTCTCCCATCACACCAGCGAAGATCTCTCCCTCGTCAAACCCGGTTTCTACGACAAGCACGGCATCCGCCTGCTGCTCGGCGAAGCGGTGAAAACAATCGACAGGGCCAACCGCGAAGTGCACTCCAACAAGGGTACTGTGGTCGGCTACGACAAGCTGGTGCTGGCCACCGGCTCCTACCCCTGGGTGCCCTCCATTGCAGGCAGTCAGCACCACGAGTGCTTCGTCTATCGCACCATCGAGGATCTGAAAGCCATCCGCAGCGCCGCCAAGAGTGGCAAGAGCGGGGTGGTGATCGGGGGCGGACTGCTTGGCCTGGAAGCGGCCGGTGCCCTCAAGGCGCTGGGGCTCGAAACCCATGTGGTGGAGTTTGCCCCGGTGCTGATGGCCGAGCAGCTCGATGGTCAGGGTGGCCAGCTGCTGCGCCGCAAGATTGAATCCATGGGCGTGCAGGTACACACCAGCAAGAGCACCAGCGAGATCCTGATGCATGGCGGCGAGCAGGCGAAGCACCGCCTCGCCTTTGCCGATGGCAGCATGCTTGAAGTAGACGTGGTGGTCTTCTCCACCGGTATCCGTCCGCAAGATACCCTGGGCCGCTACGGTGATCTGGCCATCGCCGAGCGCGGTGGCATCGTCATCGACGATCACTGCCTCACCTCCGACTCCGACATCTATGCCATCGGCGAGTGCGCCGCCTGGCAGGGCCGCTTCTTCGGCCTGGTGGCGCCGGGCTACAAGATGGCCCAGATCACCGTCGACCATCTGCTCGGTGGCGACAGCCGTTTCGAGGGGGCAGACATGAGCGCCAAGCTGAAACTGCTCGGCGTCTCCGTCGGCTCCATCGGCGATGCCCACGGCCGCACCACGGGCAGCCACAGCTATGTCTTTCAGGACGATCAGGCTGGCGTCTACAAGAAGATCGTGGTGAGCGAAGACAACAGCAGCCTGCTCGGCGCCGTGCTGGTGGGTGACGTGGAAGATTACGGCAACCTGTTGCAGATGATGCTCAACGCCCTGCCACTGCCGAGCCACCCGGACACCCTGATCCTGCCCGCCTACGCCGGTGCCAAGCCGACACTGGGGGTGGATGCCCTGCCTTCGACCGCCCAGATCTGCTCCTGCTTCGACGTCTCCAAGGGCGACATCGCCCAGGCGGTGGCCGAGGGTCACACCACGCTGGCCGCCATCAAGCAGCACACCAAGGCCGGTACCGGCTGCGGCGGCTGCGTGCCACTCATCAGTCAGGTGCTCAACGCCGAGCTGGTGAAGCAGGGCATCGAGGTCAACAACCACCTCTGCGCCCACTTCCCCCACTCCCGTCAGGAGCTGTTCCATCTGGTCAAGGTGGAGGGGATCAAGAGCTTCGACGAGCTGCTGGCCAAACACGGTCAGGGCTATGGCTGCGAGGTGTGCAAACCGACCGTCGGCTCCATCCTCGCCTCCTGCTGGAACGAGCATGTGCTGAGCCCGCGCAACACCCCGCTGCAGGACACCAACGACATCTTCCTCGGCAACATGCAGAAGGACGGCAGCTACTCCGTCATCCCGCGCATGGCCGGTGGTGAAGTGACCCCGGAGGGGCTGCTGGCGGTGGCCGAATTGGCCCGCGACTACAAGCTCTACACCAAGATCACCGGCGCCCAGCGTATCGGTCTGTTCGGGGCCCAGAAGGATGACCTGCCCGCCATCTGGCGCAAACTGCTGGCGGCCGGTTTCGAGACCGGTCAGGCCTACGCCAAGGCGCTGCGCATGGCCAAGACCTGCGTCGGCAGCACCTGGTGCCGCTTCGGCGTGCAGGACAGCGTTGGCCTCGGGGTCTTCCTCGAGAACCGCTACAAGGGCATTCGCACCCCCCACAAGATGAAGTTCGGCGTCTCCGGCTGTACCCGCGAGTGTGCGGAAGCGCAGGGCAAGGACGTCGGCATCATCGCCACCGACGCGGGCTGGAACCTCTATGTGGGCGGCAACGGCGGCATGAAGCCGCGCCACGCCGACCTGCTGGCCTCTGACCTCGACCGCGAAACGTTAGTCCGGTTGATCGACCGCTTTATGATGCTCTACGTCACCAGCGCCGACAAACTGCAGCGCACCTCGGTCTGGCTCGGCAATCTGGAAGGGGGCGTCGACTACCTGCGCGAGGTGATCGTCGACGACAAGCTGGGGCTGGCCGAGACGCTGGAGCGCGATATCCAGACCCTCATCGACAGCTACGAGTGCGAATGGTCGCGCACCCTCAACGAAGAGGAGGCGCTCAAGCGCTTCAGCCACTTCATCAACAGCGACAAGCGCGACCCGGACGTTCAGTTCGTCGCCGAGCGCGATCAGCACCGACCGGCGACCCCGGCCGAGCGCATCCCTGTCTACCAGATCGAGGTGGAAACCAAATGATGAAATTAGCCTGCCAACTCAACGACATCCTGCCGGGCACCGGCGTCTGCGCACTCATTGAAGGTCGCCAGATCGCCCTGTTTCGCCCGAGCGCGGCCGCCGAGGTGTTCGCCATCGACAACCGGGATCCCTTCTTCGCCGCCAACGTGCTGTCGCGGGGCCTGATCTGCGAACACGACGGCGAGCTCTGGGTGGCCAGCCCGCTCAAGAAGCAGCGCTTTCGTCTGAGCGACGGCCACTGCTTCGACAACCCGGCGATGTCGGTGCAGAGCTATCCCGTTGAAGTGCACGACCAGCAGGTCTGGGTCGCGGTCTGATGTCGACAACCCCCGGATCTATGCCGGTACAGGGCTACCCCGTTGAAGTGCGCGACCAGCAGGTCTGGGTCACCGTCTAACTCCGATTTCACTCTCTTTCGGGCTGCCTGCAGGCAGCCCTTTCAAGGACTCACAAGATGTACACGGAAACCATCAACATGTGCGCCGCCAACGCGGCCCGCATCAACCGCTTCGAGCGCAGCGACAAGCTCGGCTTCTGGCTCAGCTCCACCATGGCGGGGGCCTATGTGGGCCTCGGCATCATCCTCATCTTCACCCTCGGCAATCTGGTGGATCCCGCCATCCGGCCGCTGGTGATGGGGGCCACCTTCGGCATCGCCCTGACGCTCGTCATCATCGCCGGCTCCGAGCTGTTCACCGGCCACACCATGTTCCTCACCTTCGGGGTGAAGACGGGCAAGATCACCATGGCCGACCTGCTGCGCATCCTGCCGCAGACCTGGGCCGGCAACCTGATTGGTTCCATCGTGGTGGCGCTGATCTACTCCTACGGCGGCAGCCTGCTGCCGGACGCAGGCAGTCTGGCCCACAAGGTAGCGCTGGCCAAGACCCAGGCACCGGCCCTGACCCTGTTTATGAAGGGGATCCTCTGCAACTGGCTGGTCTGCCTCGCCATCTGGATGGCGCTGCGCACCGAAGGGGCCGCCCGCTTCATCGCCATCTGGTGGTGCCTGCTGGCCTTTATCGCCTCCGGCTACGAGCACTCCATCGCCAACATGACCCTGTTCGCCCTCTCCTGGTTTGGTGCCCACTCGGATGCCTACACCCTGAGCGGCATCGGCCACAACCTGCTGTGGGTGACCCTGGGTAACACCGTCTCCGGCGCCCTCTTTATGGGCCTCGGCTACTGGTATGCCACCCCCAAGGCTGAGCGCCCGGTCGCGGTGAGCGAAACCACCAGCACCGCCAACCAGACCCGAACCGCCTGATCCGGAGGCCCCATGGACTACTTGCCCATCTTTTGCCGACTCGACAACAAACCCGTGCTGCTGGTCGGCGGCGGCGAGGTCGCGGAGCGCAAGGCGCGCCTGCTGCTGGATGCCGGTGCCCACCTCACAGTCGTAGCGCCCGAGCTCGACCCCAAGCTGGCTGAACTGGCTGCCAACGGCAGCATCGAGTGGCTGGCCGGTGAATTTGCATCGGAACAACTGGCGGGCAAGTGGCTGGTGGTGGCCGCTACCGATCGGCGCGAGGTGAATGCGCTGGTTTACCAGAGCGCCAATCAGGCGCGGATCTTTGCCAACGTAGTGGATGACCCGAAACGCTCCAGCTTCATCATGCCGTCGATCATCGATCGCTCGCCGCTGATGGTGGCCATCTCCTCCGGCGGCAAGGCGCCGGTGCTGGCCCGGCTGCTGCGGGAAAAACTGGAAGCCCTGCTGCCGCAACATCTGGGCGCCATGGCGACCTTCGCTGGCAGCCTGCGGGATCGGGTCAAGGCGCGCTTCGCCACCATGGGAGAGCGGCGCCGCTTCTGGGAGCGGCTGCTCGGGGCAGACCGACTCGGGCAGGCGTTGGCCCGCGGGGATAGCGCCTCTGCCCACCAGCTGGCCGACAGCCTGTTTGCCGATGAAAGCCAGACCGGAGGCGAAGTGGTGCTGGTGGGTGCCGGCCCCGGCGATCCGGGTCTGCTCACCCTGCACGCTCTGCGCCAGATGCAGCAGGCGGACGTGGTGGTCTATGACCGGCTGGTCTCCGACGAGGTGATGGCGCTGGTACGCCGCGACGCCAAGCGCATCTTCGTCGGCAAGCAGGCGGGCAACCACTGCGTGCCCCAGGAGGGGATCAACCAGCTGTTGCTGGAGGAGGCGAAGAAGGGTCAGCGGGTGGTGCGGCTGAAGGGGGGCGACCCATTCATCTTCGGCCGTGGCGGCGAGGAGCTGGAGACGCTCGTTGGTACTGGCATTGGCTTTCAGGTGGTGCCGGGGATCACGGCGGCCAGCGGCTGCGCCGCCTACGCCGGTATTCCGCTGACCCATCGCGACCACGCCCAGAGCGTGCGCTTCGTCACCGCCCACGGCAAAGGTGGCGCCCGGGATCTCGACTGGCCACTGCTGGCCAAAGATCGGCAGACGCTGGTCTTCTACATGGGGCTCTCATCCTGCGCCACCATCCGCGAGCAACTGCTGGCCCACGGCAAGCAGGGCAACACGCCGGTGGCGCTGATCGAGCGCGGCACCCAGCCCTGCCAGCGGGTCATTCGCGGCACTCTCGAAGAGTTGCCCGCGCTGGCGGTGGGGGTCGAGAGTCCGGCGCTGATCATGGTGGGCTCGGTGGTGACGCTGGCCGACCAGCTCGCCTGGTTTGGCGCGGCACCACAGGCTCAGCGAGCCCTCGCCTGAGGGATTATCGGCAACTAACCATGAGGCCACCAGCAGGTGGCCTCACTTTTACCTCCCTCTTCTCCCATCACGGTCATAACCTGCTGTTTTAAGTCTGGTATCCTATGGGCATTGAGCCCTTGGCTACCCTCTCAGGAATTCATCCCATGTCTCTTCCCATCAAGAACAGCGCCAGGCAGCGCGCGGATGACAGATCTCGCATTCTCACCCTGCTGCTGCGCGATGATGCCCTCACCGACAGCCTGCTCGACCCGCAGGTGGTGCAGGATGCCGAGCAGCGCGATCAGACCAGCGAACTCACCGCGCTGGTCAACGGGCTGCCCGCTGCCGACGTCGCCGATGCACTGGAGTCGCTGCCGCCCGATGAGCGTCATGCCTTGTGGGCACTGGTGGAGGAGGAGAAGCGCGGCCAGATTCTGGTCGAAGCGTCGGAGACGGTGTGGGACAGCCTGATCAGCGGGATGAGCGACAAGGAGCTGCTGCACGCCCTGCGCACCCTGGATATCGACGACCAGATCTATCTGGGCCAGTACCTGCCGCGCAACCTGATGGGGCGGCTGCTCACCTACATGGCCCCCGAGGAACGGGATCGGGTACGGGAGGTGATCCGCTACGGCAAGCACACCGTCGGCGCCATGATGGACTTCGAGATCATCACCATCCGCCCCGAGGTGAGTCTGGCAACGGTGCAGCGCTATCTGCGCCTACGCGGCAAGATCCCCGCCAACACCGACAAGCTGTTCGTCATCGACAGGCGCAACCACCTGCTGGGGGAGCTGGCCCTCACCACAGTGCTGCTGCACAAGCCCACCACCTTGGTGAGCGATGTGATGGAGCGGGATCCGGTCACCTTCGATCCGGAGGATAACGACGAAGCTGCGGCCCGTACTTTCGAGCGGGATGACCTGCTCTCCGCCGCCGTGGTGGATGGCAAGGGCAAGCTGATGGGCCGCCTCACCGTCGAAGAGGTGGTGGATCTGGTCTATGAGGAGAGTGATACCGACCTGCGCCGGATGGGGGGTATCAGCGAGGATGAAGACGTGTTCGCCCCAGTCAGCAAGGCGGTCAAGACTCGCTGGGCCTGGCTGGCGCTGAACCTCTGCACCGCCTTTGTCGCCTCGCGGGTGATCGGCATGTTCGAGCACACCATCTCCCAGCTGGTGGCGCTGGCGGCGCTGATGCCCATCGTCGCAGGGATCGGCGGCAACACCGGCAACCAGACCATCACCATGATAGTGCGGGCGCTGGCGCTGCAGCACATTCAGGCGGGCAACCTCTCCTTCCTGCTGCTGCGGGAACTCGGCGTCGCCTTTATCAACGGGCTGGTGTGGGGTGGCACCATGGGGCTTGCCACCTATCTGCTCTATCAGGATGCGGCGCTCGGCGCGGTGATGACCCTGGCCATGATGCTCAACCTGCTGGTGGCCGCCCTGATGGGGGTTATCATCCCCATGACCATGACCCGCCTCGGCCGCGACCCGGCGGTGGGGGCCAGCGTGATGATCACCGCCATCACCGACACCGGCGGCTTCTTTATCTTCCTCGGGCTGGCGACCATTTTCCTGCTGTAACCAGCCACTCAATCCATAAAAAACAGGCCCACCGAAGTGGGCCTGCTGTTATCTGTGTGATCGGGAATATCGCAATAAAAGACGCTACTCCCGCTCCTTCACATAGGGGGTGCCGAGCGCCTTCGGTGCTACCGCTCGGCCGATAAAGCCGGCCAGCAGGAACACGGTCAGGATGTAGGGCAATGCCTCGATGGCCTGAACCGGAATGGCGAAGCCACCGATGCTGACCCCTTGCAGGCGGATGGCGACCGCATCGAGGAAGCCGAACAGCAGACAGGCTGCCATGGCATTCCAGGGGCGCCACTTGCCGAACACCAGCGCCGCCAGCGCCATAAAGCCCTTGCCCGCACTCATGTTGGGGATGAACTGGGCCGTCTGGGCCACCGCCAGATAGGTGCCACCGATACCGGCCAGCAGGCCGCCGATGATGAGCGCGGTGTAGCGCATCCGCACCACCGAGATACCGGCAGTATCGACCGCAGCCGGAGCCTCGCCCACCGCCCGCAGACGCAGACCGAAGCGGGTACGGAACATCACCCACCAGGCCAGCGGTACGCAGGCAAACGCCACATACTCCAGCAGGGAGTGGCCGCTCAGCAGCTCGCTGTAGAGCTGGCCGATCACCGGCACATCCCACAGCTCCTTGGCATAGGGCAGATCGATGGGGGCGAAACGGGCATCACCGGAGAGCGCCGGGGTCTGGCCACCCTGATCGAACCAGTAACGGCCCAGGGTCACGGTCAGACCGGCCGCCAGAATGTTGATGGCCATGCCGCTCACCACCTGATCACCGCGGTGGGTGATGGTGGCAAAGCCGTGCATCAGGGCAAACAGGATGGAGACCCCCACCCCGGCACCCAGACCTACCCAGGCAGAACCGGAGACCGCCGCCGCCGCGCCACTGGCGAACGCTGCCGCCAGCAGTTTGCCTTCCAGCGCGATGTTGACCACCCCGGAGCGCTCGCAGAACATGCCCGCCATGGCGGCCAGAATGAGGGGCGGCGCGGTACGGATGGTCGCATCCAGCATCAGGATCAGAATTTCAAACATGATCAGACTCCTTTAGCTTGCGCGGCTGAGCGGTTGGCAAACGCCAGATAGAGCTGCTCGATGCGCGGACGCATCATGTGCTCAAGGGCGCCACAGAACAGGATCACCAGACCCTGCAACACCACGACGATGTTGCGGTCAACACCGAACTCGAAGCTGAGCTCGGCGCCCCCCTGATAGAGGAAACCGAACAGCAGGCTGGCGATGATGACGCCGACCGGATGGTTGCGCCCCATCAGCGCCACCGCGATACCGGTGAAGCCGAACCCTTCCACGAAGTTGAGCTTGATCTGGTGCAGTTCACCCTGCAGCACGTTGAGGGCGAAGAAGCCCGACAGCATGCCGGAGATCACCATCGCTAGGATCACCACCTTGGGATAGGAGATACCGGCGTAGGCGGAGGCGCTCTGGCTGGCGCCGACCGAGCGGATCTCGTAACCCCAGCGGGTGTGCCAGATAAAGACCCACACCAGCGCCGCACAGATCAGCGCCCAGAAGAAGCTGATGTTGAGCGGGCTGTTGGGGATATCCATCCCGAACAGGCTCGCCATCCCGCTCATCTTGGGCAGCCAGCTTGCTTCGGCAAACACCTTGCTCTCGGTCGCCATCGAACCGGGCGGCTTGAACACCTCCACCAGCAGGTAGGCCATCAGCGAGGCGGCGATGAAGTTGAACATGATGGTGGTGATCACGATATGGCTGCCACGCTTGGCTTGCAGCCAGGCCGGAATAAAGGCCCAGGCCGCACCGAACAGACCACCGGCAATGATGGAGAGCGGCAACAGCAGGGCAAACGGCAGCACATCGCCGAGCGTCAGACAGACCAGACCCACACCGAGGCCGCCGATATAGGCCTGACCTTCACCACCGATATTGAACAGACCGGCGTGGAAGGCGACCGCCACCGACAGACCGGTAAAGATAAAGCCGGTTGCGTAGTAGAGGGTGAAACCGACCCCTTCACCGGTGCCGAACGCGCCATACCACATGATCTTGGCGGCATCGACCGGGTTGATGTCGAGGTAGTAGAACAGAATGGCCGACACCAGGAAGGCCAGCAGGATGTTGACCGCAGACAAGACGCCCACGGAGACCCAGGCAGGAATACGTACTTGGCTCATCAGTGGGCCTCCTTGGCTACTTCATCGGGAACGATATTCGCCATCATCAGACCAATGGTGCGCTCATCCGCCTTGGCACCATCCAGCTCACCGACGATGCGACCATCGGCAATGACCAGAATCCGGTCAGCGAGGCTCATGATCTCGTCCAGCTCCACCGAGACCAGCAAGACAGCCTTGCCCTTGTCGCGCATGGCGATGATCTGCTGGTGGATATACTCGATGGCGCCGATATCGACCCCGCGGGTCGGTTGGCCGATCAACAGCACATCCGGGTCCTGCTCCACTTCACGGGCGATCACCAGCTTCTGCTGGTTGCCACCGGAGAAGTTGGCGGTCTTGTGATCGGGATGGGGCGGGCGCACGTCCCACTTCTCCATCTTGGCCTGACAATCCTGCTGGATCGCCTCCTTGTTCTGCAGCCACCCCTTGTTGTATTGCGGGCGGCGGTGATAACCGAGAATGAAGGCCTCTTTCGCCTCGAAGCGGTTGATCAGCCCCATCTTGTGGCGATCTTCCGGCACATGACCGAGGCCATAGTTGCGCACCAGCTCGGGATCGGCCGGTTGCTCCGCACTCACCTTGTGTACGCCGCTGCGGCTGCTGATGGTGAAGCCACCCTTGCTCGGTTTGAGAATGCCGCCAAGCAGGCTGAGCAGTTCGGACTGACCGTTGCCGGATACCCCGGCGATGCCAACCACTTCACCGGCCCGCACCTCGAAGCTGACCGATTTGACCCGCTCCACCTTGCTGGCGTCGAAGTAGCTGAGCCCTTCGATCTTCAGCTTGGCTTCACCGGGCTGGGTTGGCCCCTTGTCGACCTTGAGGCGCACCTTGCGGCCCACCATCAGTTCGGCCAGCTGCTCCTTGTCGGTATCCTTGGTGGCGACGTGTGCCACCATCTCGCCACGGCGCATGATGGAGACCTGATCGGTAATGGCCAGGATCTCCCGCAGCTTGTGGGTGATGAGGATGATGGTTGCCCCTTGATCCCGCAGCTTTTTCAGCACCTCGAACAGGTGATCCGCCTCTTGCGGGGTCAGTACCCCGGTCGGCTCGTCGAGGATCAGGATGCGGGCGCCGCGATAGAGCGCCTTGAGAATTTCGACCCGCTGTTGCAAGCCAACCGGCAGATCTTCGACCTTCTCGTGCAACGGCACGTCGAGGCCATAGTCCCGCGCCAGTTCGCCCAGCAGCTTTTCGGCTGACGCCACGCTCTGCTGAAGGTGCCAGCCGTTCTCAGCGCCGAGGATGACGTTTTCCAATACGGTAAAGTTATTGACCAGCATGAAGTGCTGGTGAACCATGCCCACGCCTGCGGCAATCGCATCTTGTGAGCCATGGGGATTGAACGGTTTCCCGTCGATCAGCATCTCGCCTTTGTCGGCATGGTAGAAACCATAAATGATGCTCATCAGGGTGGACTTACCGGCGCCATTTTCGCCGACAATGCCGTGGATACTGCCTTTGCGAACCTTAAGGTCGATCAGCTTGTTGGCGTACACTTCGCCGAACCGCTTATCGATACCTCTTAATTCGATGGCATAGCGATCTGTCTGGTCCATGATGCAGCCCTGCGTTTCATGAAATAAGACTAAAAACCGGCCCGTGCGGGCCGGTGGTGCGTTGAGAGTCGTAGCAACTATCTAATTAGTATTTGCAGGTGTTGTCGCTCATGTAGTCATGAACTTTGACCTTGCCAGAGATGATTTCGGCCTTGATGGCATCCACCTTGGCTTTCATTTCCGGGGTGATCAGCTTCTCGTTGTCCTTGTCGAGTGCCCAATCCACACCGCCTTCGGCCAGACCCAGGTTCTTGATACCCGGCTTCCACTCGCCTTTGGCAGCGTCATCCCAGGTCTGGTAAGCGGCCAGACCCACAGACTTGACCATGGAGGTCAGCATGGTGCCCGGTTGCAGGTGGTTCTGGTTGGAGTCCACACCGATGGCGAACTTGCCGCTGTCCTTGGCTGCCTGATAGACACCGATACCGGTGCCACCTGCGGCGGCATAAACCACGTCAGCGCCCTTGGCGAACTGGGACTTGGCCAGCTCGGCACCTTTGGCCGGGTCAGCAAACGCGGCCGGGGTAGAGCCCGCCATGTTCTGGTACACCTCGATCTTCGGATTGACGTACTTGGCACCCTGCTCGTAACCGCACTGGAATTTGCGGATCAGCGGGATATCCATGCCGCCCACGAAGCCGACCTTGCCGCTCTTGGAAGCAATGGCAGCCAGCGCGCCCACCAGGAAGGAACCTTCATGCTCCTTGAAGATGACGGACTGGACGTTCGGCTTGTCGACCACCATGTCGATGATGGTGAACTGGGTTTTCGGGAACTCGGTCGCCACTTTCTCGACGGCAGAACCCATGTTGAAACCGACCGCGACGATCGGGCCGTTGCCACGGCTGGCCAGACGACGCAGACCCTGCTCGCGCTGGGCTTCGTTCTGGGGTTCAAACTCTTTGACCTTGACCCCTTTGTCCTTGTTGTAGAGCTCGACGCCGTTACGGAACACGGCTTCGTTGAATGATTTGTCATATTTGCCCGCGGTGTCATAAATGACGGCCGGCTCGGAAGCAGCCTGAGCGGAGAGGGCAGCGAGAGTGAGGGAGGCCACGGTGGCCAGCTTGAGCACTTTAGTCACGATCGTATCCTTGATTGTTATTAAGTGAGGGAACTTGCTTGCCTGTCAGAACAGGCTATCTAGCACGCAGGCTTACTCTAAGTCAGCCCCGATGCGGGTCAAGCAAATGATAAGGGAAAAACGTTTGCGTTAACGGTTTGAATTATAAGCAAATAACCTTATAAGCAGTTGTTTTTTAGCTGCTTTTCAGTTTTTTATGCTACCAACAAAAAGACCCAAACGACATTTCACTTATTGTTCAGCAACTTACTGTAAACCGTTTTCCCCTTTTATTCATCCGCCCCCCCTGCCAGCCCGTGATCCGGCTCGCAAAACTACGCTTACCTATTTTTCGGTTAAAGGGATCGCCCCCTCCCCTCCTCCCTCTGCTCGTCATAGCAAAACGTCATACATCCGAAACTTCGGCTATCTCACAATTCATCAATAGGCGGGGTCCAGATCAATATGAAAACCATATGAGCCTCTGTATGATGTCTACCAAGCGGGCTCAAACGCAACTAACAATAATGTCAATTGAGTACTGTGTATTAATCCATGCCACCCCCTCCTGCATGACTTCCTCAGCCAGGTACAGGTGACACATACATCGTTGTTTCAGGAAAATAAAAATGAAAAAAAATGTTCTGGCTTTATCGGTTGTAACGGCGTTATCCAGCCTGGCGCTGGCAGGTTGTGGCGGTGGTGGTGACGGGGCCAGCACTGACAGTGGCAATAATGGTGGCAATGTCACAAAACCGGCCTTGACCGCCACCTTTATTGATAGTGCGGTAGCCGGTTTGAACTACACCTGCGGCAATTACTCAGATGTCACTAACACGCAAGGCCAGTTCCTTTTTAATGATGGCGACACCTGTGCCTTCAAACTGGGCTCAATCCCGCTTGGCGCAACTCAGGTTAAAAAGGGTCAAACTATGGTGACCCCATACACCATAGCCGAGAAGGGTGACAAAGATCGCGCCATTCGTATCGCCGCCCTGCTGCAAACAATGGATGCAGACAACACTCCCGATAATGGGATTACTCTGAACAAAGACGATGTTATCAAGTTGGGCAACTCCCTGCGTTTTGAAAGCGATGACGCTTTTGATACCAGCCTGAATGAAGCCCTGAAACAAGCGCAAATCAACAAAAAAGTGGTTGATACAAAAGCTGCCGAAGCACATATGAATGCCTCGCTGGCAGTGATTAATGGCCAATCTGTTGCTGTAGATAAAGTCCTGCGAAGCCTGCTCGAAGAAAACCAAGATTGGCAAAAAACCAACTTTGAAAACAAACTGCGCGAATACAAGGATATCTTGAACGCAGAAACAGGCGATCAGGGTAAAGCCGACCGCGAGGTGGTCAAATCTGTCATTACCTTGATGGAGATCACCAATGACCCCATCGTCAGCAACCGCTTTGATATTCAGCCAACTTCCGCTCTTGGCCAAGGATACCAGACATCACTGGCCAAAGTTTTAGACATTATTGTCAACCCAAGCAAGATGATCTTTTTCAATATCAAAGAGCAACCAGCACAAACAGAAGATATTTCTCGCCTGATGGGTAAATATGCGCTGGAGTTGGAAAACATCAGCAATACATTGGCAAACATTGTCAAGCCTGATTATCTCGCAAAATATGGTGATAATGATAAGCTGACCCTGACTTTTGCTCAGGTTCAGGAACTCCGCGCAACTGCTCTGGCCATGTCATCGGCAATGAATGTAATCTCTGCCTATCAATATGGTTCCGCCAGCCAATTCAAAGTTGCCCAAGAAAATGTCACCTTTGATAAGTTCAGTGTTAAATACAACTGGGTGTCAGGTAACCCTGGATATACTGAACATAAAATTACTTTTGGCACTGAAACCGTTGATGCAGAATATCTGAACATCAATATTCGCCCTGCCGAATTGCTAAAAGATAATAATTTCTTCAAGTTCAATCAGAACTATAGCGTACTACTGGCAAAAGCCAAACAGCAACTGCAGCAAGCCATCAAGCTTACACTGGCCACATCACTGCCCGAGTCAAAAACTGATTTGAACCGGGAAATGCTTAATGACTTGCAAAAACACCTCGCAGGAGAAAAGGCCACTGTTGAGCTCAGCGACTATGTGCTGATCGATGATGAAGGCGAGTGGCTGGGCAAGCAGGTCGAAGCGAAGTACACCGTCAACCTGAACAGCTACTTCTCCTCTGGTATCGACCGCGATGCCGTAACCATTGGCGTAACTGAATATTGTAAATATAGAGGGCAAACTATTGGTGAGTATGATATCAACCTCTCCAAAGCCCTTGACACAGCTATGTGCCGTGTGGATGAAAGTAGTGTTCGAGATATTTATAAGCAGATGAGCACAAATTACTCTTACAACCCATTCTATTTTATTAGTGTAAGCAAGGGCGTTAACCCTGACACGGGTTATCCTGACTATACACCTAATTATGCTCAAGGTATCCCAATGCGCTGGTTTGCTGATATCAGGGCAAAACAAGGCGGGAATTTCGGCAAGGTATTCGTGTCTTGTAAAGCTCGTCTGCCGTCCGCAGACTTGGGATGGCAAGAAAAATCGTGTGATTGGCTGCTTTCCAACAGCCTTTCTGAATAAATGATTAAAGGCATTGTTTTTATATGCCTGCTCACCCCGATGGCTCACGCCATCGGGGTTATTTCTCAATATTCAGATTTGCAGCAGTCTTATTATGATTCTGAAGGAAAATTCAAATACCGTATTGCTGTCGACAAATACCAAGAAGACTTTTCTACGATAAAATCCGCAAATTGGTTAAGTCTGATGTCGATTAGCCGTTTGCAGAGCCAGAGCGTCTCTCTTGGCCAAGGAACATTTGAAACCTTATCAACCAATATTAGATTCACACATGGCACCTACAGTCGCGGTGACCTTGTGTTATTCAATGCCTATGGTTGTAACCCGTCGAACTGTTTCTCCAGCCATGAAGTCCGCATTCGACCAAGCGATCTTCAATTACAGGCCGGACGAACCATGTTGTTTGATACCAATGGCAACGCATTTGCACACAAACGCAGCTATCAACTCTCTCTCCGCTAACGCAACAGGTTAGCCATTCCATTCACATGGCCGTATAATCCCCGCCTGTATAAATAAACAGGAGTGGTGATGGACGTTTCAACCCTGCTCGACGGGCTCAACGACAAGCAAAGAGATGCCGTTGCGGCGCCCCGTAGCAATCTGCTGGTGCTGGCCGGTGCCGGTTCGGGCAAGACCCGGGTGCTGGTGCACCGTATCGCCTGGCTGATGCAGGTGGAACGCTGTTCACCCTTCTCCATCATCGCGGTCACCTTTACCAACAAGGCGGCGGCCGAGATGCGCGGCCGGGTCGAGAAAGTGATTGGCGACGGCGTGCGCGGCATGTGGATCGGCACCTTCCACGGTATCGCCCACCGATTGCTGCGGGCCCACCATCTGGATGCTGGGCTGCCGCAGGATTTCCAGATCCTCGACTCCGACGACCAGTACCGCCTCATTCGCCGCGTCATCAAGGCGCTCAACCTCGACGAGAAGCACTGGGCCCCGCGCGCCGTGATGAGCTACATCAACGGCAAGAAGGACGAGGGCTTGCGCCCCGGCGACATCGATCTTTACGGCGACCCCGTCACCCGCACCTATCAGCAGATCTACAAGACCTATCAGGAGACCTGCGATCGCTCCGGTCTGGTAGATTTCGCCGAGCTGCTGCTGCGCGCCCACGAGCTGTGGCTCAACAAACCGCACATCCTCGAGCACTACCGCGACCGCTTCCAGAACATCCTGGTGGACGAATTTCAGGATACCAACGGCATCCAGTACGCCTGGCTGCGCATGCTGGCGGGCAACAGCGGCAAGGTGATGATCGTCGGCGACGATGACCAGTCCATCTACGGCTGGCGCGGCGCCAAGATCGAGAACATCCAGCGATTCCTGACCGACTATCAGGGCGCCGAGACCATCCGCCTCGAGCAGAACTACCGCTCCACCGCCAATATCCTCAAGGCCGCCAACAGCGTGATCGCCAACAACGCCGAACGCCTTGGCAAAGAGCTGTGGACCGAAGGGGCCGAGGGCGACCCGATTTCGCTCTACGCCGCCTTCAACGAGGTGGACGAAGCGCGCTTCGTGGTCGGCCGTCTCAAGGACTGGAAGGAAAAGGGCGGCCTCCTGGCCGACTGCGCCATCCTCTATCGCTCCAACGCCCAGTCGCGGGTGCTGGAAGAGGCGCTGATGCAGGACGCCATGCCCTATCGCATCTACGGTGGCCTGCGCTTCTTCGAGCGGCAAGAGATTAAAGACGCCATGGCCTACCTGCGTCTTATCAACAACCGTGGCGACGACGCCAGCTTCGAGCGGGTGGTCAACACCCCGACCCGTGGCATCGGCGATCGCACCCTCGAGATCCTGCGTGGCAACGCCCGCGATCAGGGGCTCAACCTGTGGCAATCGGCCAAGGCGCTGCTCAACGACAAGGTGCTGACCGGTCGCGCCGGCAACGCGGTGCGCGGCTTTGTCGATCTCATCGACGCACTGGAAGAGCAGGTCGGCATGCTGCCGCTGCACCAGCAGGCCGATATCGCCATCCAGAACTCCGGCCTCAAAGCCATGTATCTGGCGGAAAAAGGCGAGAAATCCCAGGCGCGGGTAGAGAACCTGGACGAACTGGTCACCGCCTGCCGCCAGTACCAGCGCCCGGACGAGCTGGAAGACATGAGCGATCTCTCCGCCTTCCTCGCCCACGCGGCGCTGGAGTCCGGCGAGAATCAGGCGGACGAATATGCCGATGCGGTGCAGCTGATGACCTTGCACAGTGCCAAGGGGCTGGAGTTCCCGCTGGTGCTGCTGGTCGGTGTCGAAGAGGGGATGTTCCCCAGCCAGCAATCCACCGAGGAGTCGGGCCGCCTCGAAGAAGAGCGCCGCCTCTGTTACGTCGGTATGACCCGCGCCATGGAGAAGCTCTACATCTGTTATGCCGAGAGCCGCCGCATCTACGGCCGCGAGATGTTCCACAAGCCGAGCCGCTTTATCCGCGAGATGCCCGCCGAGTGTCTGGAGGAGATCCGGCTGCGCACTCAGGTCAGCCGCCCCACCCAGTACGGCCGCTTTAGCCAGAACGAGGTGCAGCAGAGCTTCGACGCCAGCGGCATCAAGCTCGGCCAGCGGGTGCTCCATCCGAAATTCGGCGAAGGGGTGGTACTCAACTTCGAAGGGGTCGGCCAGCAGAGCCGGGTACAGATCCAGTTCGACGACGTCGGCGCCAAGTGGCTGGTGACGGCGTATGCCAGATTGGAAGCGCTGTGATTTTTCCCGCCTTTTGAAAAAACCAACCCGGCTTAGGCCGGGTTGTTTTTATCTATTGTTCATAGCGACAGTTTTAATGACGCGATCGTCCGAATACGCCTCGCTATTCGGACCTATGAGCTGAACACATATCAATTATGTGACTTAGTTCAGATACTTTTCTTCCAAAGAAGCTCTCAGCTCACGTAAACTGTTGATGTTAGTTCATTTTTAATCTTATATAGAGATCCCTGTATGATAAAGTGTTTTCTATCTCATAGCTCCAAAGACAAAGAATATGTCCGAGAAGTCGCATCTGGACTCCGTAGAGAAACAAGAATATTTGATGAGCAAACTTTTGAAAAAGGGATGTCTCCGGCTGAGGAGATAATTAATGGTTTGGATGATACATCATTATTTGTTTTGTTTTTATCTGATGCAGCCCTTGAGTCAGAATGGGTTAAACATGAAATTCAACTAGCAAAGACCAAAGTAGATACTGGTCATATTCAACGTATTTACCCTATAATAATTGACAATAAAATTGATTATACTGATGCTCGAATTCCATTATGGATGAAGAATGGCTTCAATATTCAACCAATAAAAAAGACCAAAGTGGCGATCAGAAAAATAAATGCAAGATTGAGAGAGATTGCCTTTAAAACACACCCAACATTAAAAGAACGCCAACAAATTTATGTCGGAAGAAATGATAAAACAACCAATGTGGAACAACGCTTTGATGATTTTGACAAACCCACACCAATAGTGTTTGTTGCATCAGGGTTAAACTCTATTGGGCGAAAATCGTTCATTAAAAATGCGCTCACTAAATCCACCATAGTAAGAGAGTCATACGAGTTCCCCATAATTCAAATGGAGCAAACAGACAGCATTGAGGATTTCATATTAAAAATTGATGACCTTGGTCTTTCTGATATAGGTGAAATCCGAGATTTAATGACCACCCCCATTGATGATAAGATAAATATTGCTGTACAACTCGTCGAAGGAATAATCGACGAAAAAGAGCGTATTCTCATTGAAGACAAAGGCGCTATAATTCAGCCAGATAGTAGCATTATAAGTTGGTTCATAAATATAATTGATCGCATTAAGTCACATGGACATTTAACATTTTGCATAGCCTCAATGTTTCGTGGCAATAAATCTTTCACCAATAGGAATCCAGAATATTATTTCGAAGAAATTCCTGAGTTAAATGTTAATGAGCGAAGGGGGTTACTAAAGCGTTATGCTCAATTCAGAGGTTTAGAACTAGAACGGGATGACCTGAAATTTTTCTCAGACTTGTTATCAGGATATCCAGAGCAAGTGCTTTTTGCTGTTGACACCATATGCGATAGTAGCCTTTATGCGGCTAAGAAAGATGCACATGCGATAAGAGAATATGCCAATGATAAAGCAAAAGTAATAATAGAAAGCTTCCATGATGATGAGGAAAAACTAAGCTTCCTATACTTTCTTTCAAAATTCGAGTTTATAAGCTATGAGTTTTTATTTTCATTGGTTGATGAAAATGCATTTTACCCCCTAACTCAAATCTTTATTAATCTGTCGATTTGCGAGCATCTTGGAGTTAATAACGATTACATCAGAGTGAATCAGGTCATACAGGACTATATATCTAGAAGTAAGTTTGGGACATCTTTGGAGTATGATAAAGTTCTCAAAGAGCATATTAAGGAATTCATTGCAGAATATACAGATGATAATAGAGATTTGTCAGAGTACATTTTTTCAATACAAGAAGCGATCAAATCAGGACAAGAAATAGATAACCGAATTCTAGTGCCTTCGTACTTTGTGAAAACAATAAAAGCATTGTATGAGAAAGGCGGTTCAGCGAATTATAAAGAGGCCATAAGATTAGCAAACAGAGTACTCGATAACTCTCAGTATATGCATGAGGGTATTATTTACCATATCATGTTCATGAAGTGTCAGTCATTAGCTAGGCTACATGACAAAGAGTTTTTTAATGTGGTAAGGCATATTAAAGAGCCAGATAGTTCATTTCTTCATGGCTTCTATTTCAGAATCACGCGTCAAAGAACTCGGGCTATTGAATCCTACAAGCGAGTGTTAGCAAAGCGCCCCAACGATAACAAAGCGAAAAGTGAGCTAGTACTGCTTTATTTACAAAATGAAGAATATAATCTTGCGCTCGGGCTTGCAAAAGATGTTTATGAAAAACAAAAAAACAATCCTATCCATGCAAACAACTATTTCAATTGCCTAATCTATAAGGATATAGCAAATATAGATGTAAGTGTTGTTGAGGAAATCCTAGAAAAACTAAAATCAAATCCGGCCCAACGTTCACAGGAAATATACTGTTCGGCTAAAGCTAAGGCTCTTGCAAAGATAGATAGTAAAATTGACGAAGCCTTTTCTGTTATAGAACAAGGAATTTTGGACTTCCCAGACATTAAGTATCCTGTTTTGACTTTATGTGACTTGTCAATTCAATATAAAAATCTTGAAAAGTTAAAATATGCCATCGAAAGGTTGGAGCAAACTGATTCCCCTAAATCGCAAACTTACGGGAGCTTTATTCGTTACAAAGCTATTTACCTAACATTAATAAATCAAGATCAAGAAGCCATAGATCTTTGCAGGAAGGAATTGAGTGAGTTAACCAGCGATGAGTTAAGTCAGTTCTACGAAAAGTTGAAGCAATATCAACATCAACGTTAGAGCAGAAGATATCCTAGGTCATCCACCTTCCTGAGCAGGGCGTAGCTGGTAACGCTACACCCTGTTTGTTTGGCGAAGGTATCTGATCACTTGACCAACTTGCTCTCCATCACCCCTTGCTTGCCCTCCTCCTCACTGACCTGACTCAGCTTGGAGCGGGCCATCAGCAGGCCCATCTTGACCTCCTGCCAGACGTAGTAGTTTTTACCCGCCTCGGTGCTGAGGGTCAGGGTGGCATCGTTCTCCGACTTGGAGGTGATGGTGTGGCTGCCCGGCGTCACCTGCTTGAGGATATAGGTGTGGGCCACGGTATCGCCGACCGCCATACCATCCACCAGCAGCTGCATTTTAACGGCCGCCCCGAAGGTCTCGTTGCGATAGATATAGAGGTTGGCCGCATCCTTGGGCGCCACAAACTGCTTGGCCTGCGCTGGCTGACAATCGCTCAAATCGAGCGGGATGTGACCCGGTTCAATTTTTCAGCATTTGGTGGGATGAAGGTGGGAGAACTCAGAAACCCGGCCGCCAGATGGGGCGCGGTGGCCGGGTGAATTGTAAAGAGTAGGGTGACAGGGAAAGGGATCAGCCTAGTCTAATCAACTCGATGGGCGCGTAACGCTCTTGAGTGTTTGCCAGCAGCACGCACTTCTCATGCTCCGCCTGATAGGGGGTCATGTGGTCGGTGTGGGCCTCTTTCAGAAAGTCGACTGCGCCAGTGGCGGCAATCATCACGCGCTGACCCAGGTTCAGCACATTGCGGTTACGGTCATAGATCTTCATTTCATTCTCCTTTTCTTGTGTCCTGGCGGATGCGCAAGCGCGTGTCCAGGACAACGGCATTCAGCCTACGCCCCCGAAAAAAAGTGATTTATGTCACAGATCAAAAAAGGGGCGATAAGGGACTCGCAGGTTCAAAAAGCGAGCATGGCCGCTTGGCCAGCGGTTGTCGCGCGCAGTCGCCTCCCCTGCCCTTTTCGTCGTGGCGGGCTCGAACCCGGCAGCGGTTGGGGTATATTGGTGGCCGATTAGCCAGTCTCATTCACTGTGGCCGCGCCAGCGGGCCACTGTTTCAACAAGATGGAGAGTGCTCATGAATCGCGACATTACCGCCCAGTTTATCAAGATGCTGACCAACCTCGACCACTGTCTGGCCAAGGCCGAGGCCCATGCCGCGGCGAAGCAGTTCAACGTGGAGAACTTCTTCGGCGAGCGGCTGATCGTCGATATGTTGCCGCTGTCCAAGCAGGTGTTGATCTGCTGCGATTCGGCCCGCGCCGTGGTGGCCACCGCCAGCCACAGCGAGCTGCCGGTGCTGGGGGATGACCCTAAAACGATCGCGGATCTGCGCGCCCATATCGGCAAGACCATCAGCTATCTGCAGGGCAAGCTGGAGGCGGACTACAGCCAGTACGCCAGCGGTCGTTACGTGCCCCACTGGGCGGGCGGCAAGGGGATGGATGGCCATACCTGCGTCCATGAGTACGGCATTCCCAACTTCTACTTCCACCTCACCATGGCCTACGCCCTGCTGCGCCAAGCCGGGGTCGATCTCGGCAAGCGCGACTATCTGGGCGGGCTCAACCTGCAATAAGCGCCGCTCGCCACAGGCGGCAAACAGATAGCAAAAGCCTGCCACGCGGCAGGCTTTTTTATATCGGGTGGCGCTGGGCTGGTCTGCAGAAGAGCTGCGCCCTAGAAGGGGCCGTTGCTCTCGCGCAGCTTGTCGGGCAGGCCGTCATGATCCCCCAGCTCGCGCTCGGGCACGTCATCCCAGTGCAGCTTGCCGAGGGTGATGTTGCGCTCGGGGTGAACGGCGTAGTGGATGCGGTTGTCCTCCCGGTCCGTGTCGCCGATGCAGAGCAGCCGCACCGGCTCCTCGGTGTTGTTGATAAAGGCGTGGGCCAGCCCGTCACCGGCCTTGAAGCCGACCGAGTCGCCCGGTTGCAACCTATAGAGCACCCCATCGAGCCAGACATCCGGCGTCCCTTCCAGCACGTGAACGAACTCGTCTTCGGTCTCTTCGGCATGGGGCCAGCTGGTACGGTGGCCGGGCGCCACCAGCTCGTGGTGAATGCCGATTCGGCTAAAGCCAAAGTGCCTGCCCAGCGCGCTGCCGAGGGACATCCGCTCCTCGCTGCCGGGGTATGATCCCGGCTCCGCGTCTTGCAGCTCGCGCCAATGTTTGATGTTGGGGTGACGGGTCATAGTGGTTCCTTATGCTATGAGGATGCGGTCACGGAAGGGTCATCCTAACTGCCAAAATGCGGGGGAGAAAAGCAGAAATCGGCGGGCGGTTTCGCTGCGGATAGCGAAACGGCTGACTCGGCTGCGGGGCAATTCCCATCCTGCAAGGGCTGGCCGGTCATGCCAGCGCAGCGGTGCGGACAAAAATGCAGACAACAAAGAGGGAGCCGCTGGCTCCCTCTCTCGATCTGGTCGGCACCTGTTTTCGGATACCTATTTTCCACTCTTATTTACCAATATTGTCCGCCAGCTGTTTGGCACGATTGGCCGCCCACTGGTCGATCATCTTCTCCATCTCCCCAGCGGTGATAGGCGAATCCTTGTGGGTGGTGTCCGGACTCTCGCGGGCATCCATCACCCGCACCAGCAGCTTGCCGCTCTGGGAGTCGAGCAGTTGCGCCATGCTGCCCACCTTGAGCAGGTAGGGCTCCTTGCCGATCACTTCACGAGTGACGTTGATGGCGATCTTGGCGGGCAGCAAGTCACGCAGTTTGGGGTCGGGGCGGGTCAGGTCGAAGTTGGTGACGGCAGCCTGGACCCGCATGACCTTCGGGCCGGGGGCGGTGGCAATCTTGACACCGTGTTTGATCAGCTCGCGCTGGAAGGTGTCGTGGTAGTAGCGACCAATCTGGTTCTGGTCGTTGGCGGTCAGCAGATACCACTGGCCATTCTCCTGACGGATAAACTGCAGCGGATCGAGCAGCACCTCGTTATATTGGCGCAGGTCAACACCGGGCTCCTTGTAGACGCGCTGGTTGGGGTTGCTCTCGCTCGGCTGGAAGGCGCTGAAGGGAACAGTTTGCAGTGACTGCAAGCTGTAGGAGACCTGATTTTTGACGGCGCAGCCACCCAGAAGAACCGCAGCCACGGCAACCATCACGACCTTTTTCATATTTGCTCCTGCATTTTACTGTTTGTTTTTGCTGTGGATTTCGCACCACATGGCTGGAGATCCCGTGCTGGAAGCCGCCAATGTCACAGAGAAATAACCTATTCGCCACCTTCTCACAAGCGACAGATCAAGATTGTTCAGCTCACATCCAAGTTGTCACAATTGCGGCGCGTTTGTACAGGGTCGGCCAAGGTATGAGCGGCGATCCGGCGAGAGTTCGGTTGTTTAATCCTGCTAAATGAAGCTGTGGCAGGCGTTCTGTTTTGTCAAACGATGCAGGTCAGCAAGCGGCGGCGTTGAACGAGAAATGCCTCGGAACGTGCGATGACCGATCACCCGCCATCCTGCGCAACGGGTCTGCCGCCGGACAAGCGGCAGACCCACTCATCAGTTCTCGAGATCCCAGGGGCACTGCTTGACCAGCCCCTCTTTGCCGCTGGCGACGATCGCCTGCTGCACCATCCGTTTGTAGCGATTCTTGATATGGGCAGGCAGCGCGGGCACCAGCAGCCGCTCATCAAACTCCGGCAGCGGGCGATCCGGCAACACCGCCTGCTCCTGCGGGCTGAGGGGCGGACGGGAGCCGACATTGCTGGCCGAGATGGTGGGCGTGCCCACCAGCATCTGGCGTTGCAACGGGGCGCTCAGCAGAAAATCCACCAGCAGGTATGCGGCCTTGAGCCGTGCGGGATCATCGCCAACATGGCGGGCGATGGAGAGCGCATCGAGGGCATAGATGGCCCCCTCCTGCACCATGGCGATCCGCCACTGCTGGTCGTTCTGCTTGTTGCACTCCACCAGCTCCAACCCCCAGGTGGTGGCAAAGGTCTGCTGGCGCAGATCCTCACAGCGGTTGGCCTGATTGAACCAGAAGCCACGGCTGGCTTGCAGCCGCTGCGAGAGCTGCTGTTCCACCTCTTGCTGCAAGGTCTTGTCGGCCAGCATCTCGCCGCTGGCAAACAGGGCGGGCGACTTGCCAAGGGAGAGCAGCACCGAAAACAGCAGCGGTTCGAACTGGTCGCAGAACTCGGCAAACTGGCCCGACGGCGGGCTGCTGGCGAGCACCTGCCAACTGGTGGGCGCTTGCGGCACCTGTTTGCTGTCGTAGGCGAGGCTGAACATGGCGTAGGAGAAGGGCACCGAGTAGTTGCGCTCCCCCTGCTTGTCATACTCGGTGTTCTTGAGGGCGGGCTTCACCTCGGCGTAGTGCTGCAGGCGACTGAAATCGATGGGGAGCAGCAACTTGAACAGCGGCTGGTGATGGGCCTTGTAGAAGTAGCTGGTCGGCAGCACCACATCGGCGCTGCGGGTGCGCAGGGCGCGGTAGACGCTGTCGAAATCGGTCAGCAGCGGCTCGATCCGGCTGACCGTCGCCTCCACCCCATGGGCTTTGGCGTAGTCGGCAAACTGTTGTTCATAACCCGCTGGCAGATAGCCCCACTCCAGCAATTTGAGCTGAACCGGGGCCGCCAGCGCCGGGGCCATCCCCAACAACCAGCAAAGAGGCAGTAGACGCATGGCCGGACACTCCTGACAGGTAAACCTTGATGGAGTATAGGCCCCTGCGCCGACTCGTCAGGCCACCAGCTCGGCGCCCATGCTCGCCAGAATGGAGAGGCTGACCACCGCAAACAACACACCGGTCACCAGATTGAGCGGCCGCTGCACCCGCAGCAGCAGGCGCTGGGCACGATCGGTGGAGAGGCTCCACGCCAGCAGCCCGAACCAGCAGAGGGAGATGATAAAGAGCTCGCCCACCAGCAGGCCGCGGGTCACCCCATCCACCTGTGGCGTCACCATGGCGGCCAGCAGACCGATAAAGAACACCAGCGCCTTGGGGTTGAGCAGATTAGTGGCGATACCGGCACGCACGCCCCTGCCCCAGCCGCGCAGCTCGTTGGCGGCATTGGCCATCACGGTGCTGCTCTGCTGGCGAGCTGCCATCAAGGCACCCCACCCCAACCAGCCCAGATAGAGAGCGCCGCAGCACTTGATCACCATAAACAGCAGCGGGTGACTGGCGATCAGCATGCTGATCCCGGTCAGGCTGAAGGTGGCGTGCACCATGATCGCCAGCGAGATGCCCAGCGCCGCGCCAAGGGCGGTTGGCCGGTGCAGGCTGGTGCGCAGGATCAGGGCGAAATCGGGGCCGGGGCTGGCCAGTGCAATCAGGTGCATCAGGCCGAGGGTAACGAACAGACTGGTCAGCATAACAACTCTCGCTTTAACGACGGAGAGTCAGCATGGCGGATCAGCGGGGGGCGCGGCTTGTAAAAGATTGCATCTGGGCACGAAATTCGGCGGGCGTCAGACCGAATGCCTGGCGAAAGCCGTGGTGGAAGTGACTCTGATCGAAGAAGCCGACCGCCAGCGCCACCTCGCTCACCGCCATGCCGCTCGCCAGCAGCCGCTTACCATGCTCCAGCCGCAGCCGTTTCAGCCAGGCGTAGGGAGTCATGCCGCTGCGTTTCTTGAACTGGCGCAGGAAGGCGAAGCGATCGAGCCCGAGCAGCCCCGCCAGCTCTTCCAGCGAGTGGGGCTCATCGAGGGCGGCCATCAGGTAGTCGCGCAAAAATCTAAGCTGGGGATCGGCCAGCGGGTGTACCTCGGGGGCCAGATGCAGCAGCTCCCCCAGCAGGGCGAGCAGCTGGCTCTCGATCAGCAAGCCATCGGCCTTGGGGTTGTCGAGATAGCCGTGCAACTGGGCGAAGCCCTGATAAAGGTCGGGGCGGCTCTGTAATCCCTTGTCGAAGAAGGGTTCCGCCTGCTCCGGCAGCCAGAGCGCCAGCTGCTGCGGATCGATAGCGAAGACCCGTACCTCGTACCCTTCCGGCAGCAGGCTGAGGCCGTCGTGCACCTCATCCGGGTTGACGGTAGAGAGCACCCCGCGCACCAGATGGTGACTGTTTCCCTTGTGGATAAACTTCTGGCCACCCCGCTGCACCAGCCCGATATGGTAGTCGAGATGGACATGGCGGCCGTAGCTGAACGCCCTGTGGTGGGAGTGTGACAGCTCCACCCCCGGCAGGTGCGGGGATTGCCAGTAGCGGATGAGGGAATCGGTGGTATTCATGGGTTATAGATACACCAGAAGCGGGCGTTGGACTTGTAGATTATTGCACGCAACCCCCTCTCAACGCCCCCACAGCCGCGGGGTCGACTCCACCAGTGAGGCCAGCGGCACCCGCTCCACCACCTGACGCATGTGCTGCACCAGCTCGGGATTGCCATCCCCCAGCGACTTGGTCAGCACGATATGTACCTCGAGCGGAGTGACCGGCAGGTAGATGAGGCGGGTCGCCGCAGAGAGCCGGGCGCGAAAATGGTTGGCGGAGATATCGTTGGAGAAGAGCGCTGCATCGATGCGCCCGCGCAGCAACTTCTGCATGTTGCCATGCTCCCAGCTGAGCTGGGAGAGGGTGTCGATATGGATCTGCGGATGCTGCAACAGCGGCGGCACGATCGCCTGACTCGACCAGCCGATGGTGGTGCCGTAGAGATCTTCCTGCCGCTCGACCGAGTGAAGTCGCGATGGCACCAGTACCACCAGCACCGGCCGCAGCAGCAACAGGTGGGGGTCGATATAGCGAAAGTGGCGAGCCCGCTCGGGGCTGTAACTCAGCAGCGGGGTCAGCTCGCACTCGCCGCTCTCGAGGTTGCTCAGCAGCCGCGCCACATTGAGCCCCTGCCACTCGATGGTGCGCCCGATCGCGGGTTCGATATGACGGCGAAAGTAGTCGATCACCGGCCCGGAGACCTTGCCCTGCTGATCGATGGTGACCAGCGGCGCCAGCTGGAAGACGCATCCCCGCAGTGGCGCGTTGACCGCCACGGCTTGGCTGATGGTCATAAAAGGGAGAAGAAGTGCCGATAGCAGTAATACCAAACGCATACCCGAACGAGAGATGCCCATAAGTGCCGACCCGATGCCCCGATAGCCATCAGCATGGCACAAGGCAAAGGGGTGGGCTATCTGCTCCCGCCGTTCTGTGGCCCCTGTTTCCCCCAATTTCCACCGATATCAACCAGACTCACTATTGTTAATGAAATCAACAATCTCATTGTTTTGCTTGGCTTTTTCTCATTGGATATATTGCCACCTCAATTCATCCACTCCGCTTGGCCGGTATCTTTATGAGAGTGTTACTGATTGCTTTGTCTTTTTTTGCTGCAACTGCCAGCGCCAATGAAAAACCACCCGTGCCTTACTATGACTGGGGCGGTTGTCCGTTTGAAGGGTGCACCTATCAGCAATGGACCACCAAACAGGAGGTGGTCGCCAGAGCCGAGCCTTCGCTGACCGCCAAAACCCTGTTCAAGGTACCACGCGGCCAGAATGTAGAGGGACTGACCGGTGTGGTCATCGTCGAGAAGCCGGGGATAGTCAAGGTTCTGAAACCGGTCACGCTCGGTTATAACGACAAGGGTGAAGGCCCGCTGCTCAAGCTGAAGGCGGGCGAACAGCTGTATACGCTGGCCAGCCTCGGGGAAGGGGCGATGCAGTTCTGGTACAAGGGAAAGACCTACACCCTGGACTATGACTACGAGCGCAACCAGATCAAATATGGTGCTACGCCGAAGAGCCAGTGGTGGGTGAAGATCAGGGACAGGCAGGGACGTGAAGGCTGGGTTGCCGAAGCCAAAAACTTCGCCCATATGGATCGTTTCGAATAGTGAACGATTGCCAGCGCCCTCACAGCGAGGGCGCTGGCAGGCCAGGGGTTACAGCTTGGGTTGCAGCTTCATCTCCTGCAGATACTCCAGCACCTGGGTTTTGTAGTCCGCCTGATAGGAGAACTTGGTGCTGTCGCACGCCGCAATCAGGTTCACTGCGGTGCAGAACAGGGTCGCAGCCAGCAGCCCCTTGCCAACCCACTGTGGATAGCGACGGCTCCAGCGCACCAGCAACAGCAGCATCGGGAACAGAGCATAGGGGAAGATTAGCATCAGGTGCCAGTAGTTGAAGATGATGGGCGACAGCGCCGCACTCACCAGCACCGCCAGCACGGCCGCCAGCGCATAGAGGCCGAGCCAGCTCTCGCCATTCACCTCGGCACGATCACTGCGCAGCAGGCGTGGCTTGAGTTCACGCCACAGTTGCCAGTTGGCCTTGGCCGCCAGCAACACGGTCGCCGCGCCCACCCCGTAGATCACCACCCGCCACAGCCAGACTGCCGCCAGCTGCAGATATTCGTGCCCCGCCAGCCAGATGAACTGGGTGTCGTTGACCAGCTTGCTGGCAAACAGCCAGGAGCCGTAGCGCAGCCAGTAGATCACCGATTTCAGCACCGGATAGACGTGTACCAGCCCCCAGCCGATATAGCGCTGCCGCGCCTCGGGATCGACGTTCTGGGTGATGTGGCTATTGCTCATCACTTCCATGGCATAAGGGATCAGGGATGCACCGATCAACAGGGCGGCCACCACCACCCCGCTCCAGCTCACCTTGAGAATGCGGCGCCAGAAGAAGTAGGTGGACATCACCGCCAGCAGCGGCCAGGAGTAGTGCAACTGCATCGCCATGCCGATGGCCAGCAGATGAACGATCATGTGCCAGAAGGAGGCCCGCTCGCGCATATGCCAGGCCGACCAGCAGTGCATAGCCGAGAAGAGGAACAGATAGGAGGGGTTGTAGAGCAGGCTCTCGTACTGGAACCAGGGGTTGAGCCAGCAGAGCACCAGAAACAGCAACCGCACCACATTGCTATTCAATACATTGCCATTCAATACACGGTCATCAAACACCTGGCGGATCACCGCATCAAACAGCAGGAAACCGACCAACCGCATAACCAGCAGCAGCAGCATGGGCGCGTAAGGTGAATCCCACAGCAGCAGTGGCCCGCCAATCAGCCAGGCCGACAAGCTGCCCGGCACATTGCCCACCGCACTCGCCGCATTGCCATAGCTAAGCCAGACTCCCTCATAAGCCCCCAGGTAGCCCTTGTGAAGCATCTGGGTCTGGTCGCCGGTGAGCAGTTGCTGCTGGAAGAAAAGCAGGGAAATCAGCACTCCCCCGATTAACCCCAAGTAAAATAACCCGTCAGACCCACGCCACTTGTTTACATTGTTCAATCCCTTTGCTCCCTTCTTATATCGTGCTTTCTTTATTCACCGAGACTATCCATCTGGAGAAGGTCTGCTCGAATTCGTTCATATCCAGCGAATTGATATCCTGGCTGACCAGCGACTTGGAAAACAACGTCATCGCATCCTGAGTGTTGGGGTGCCACTCCGCGTAGTTTTCGCCTCCCCCACCCAGATCCGGGTTATAGAGCCCCAGGATCGGCAAGGCCAGCCCCGCCGCAATATGTACGGTGGCGGTATCAACCGACACCAGACCAACCGAGTGACGCAGCTGGGTAAAGAGTCCGCCAAGCGAGGGGATCTCTGGCGACAGCAGAACCCGAGCAGGCTCGCTGGCTTTCTCGCGCAATGTGGCAACTTCCTGCTCCATTCCGGGCGGAAACAGCAGGCAGAGAGTTTGCGGACAATGGATCAGCATCAGCTCCAGCATGCGGGCAATCATATCCGGCCGCAGACGGCGGGCACCGCCACTGCCATACGGGTTAAACGCGATCACCTGCTGCGTGGCAGGCCACCATGCTGCCAGATTTTGCTCCCACTCGGGACTATGAGGGATCACATATCGGGTATCGGGATCGTGAATCCCCATGCTGTCCAGCAGCACCGCAAACTTGTCGGCGAAGTGACGACCTGCAGTGCGCTCGCCAAGCTTGATATCAATGGAAGCCAGCTCATCATCCATGCCCGCAATGTGGCAGGCATCGACCTGATTCAAAAAGTAGATATCTTTCATCTTCAGTGACTTGCCAAGATGGACCAGATATCCGACCCGGCCAAGAGAGTGTGCCAACCGCTTGAGCTCGCCATAGCCTGGCCGTTTGGGCACTTCAATCACACGATCGGCCCCCAGATGGTCACGAAATAGCGGAGCCATGGCACTGGTCGTCACGACCCACACTTCCCGTGCGGGCTGGGCCCGACGGATTTCCCGTGCTACCCAGGAAGAGACGATGGCATCACCCAGCTTGGCATCCCAACGAAGCAGCACCACCTTGCCACTGCCATCGTCAGCTGGGCGACTGCGCGCCCGGTCAAACAACCAGCGACCCAACCGGCGACGCAATACATCGCGCGCCAGTTGCAGCTCATTAATCAGCCCCATGGAGACCTCGGAATGCAAACAAAGGGGATCAGGATACCAGCATGCTGTCGAGGGCGGCAGTCACTTCGGCCACCTTCAGGGTAGAGAGGCTATCTCCTGGGGCTCTCACCAGCTGATGGGAACCATAAAGCGGAATAAATGCATCACGCCATGGCTCGCTGTTCATCAAGATCAGGGTGGGAACCTCGTAGGAAGCTGCGATGTGGATGATCGAGGTATCGGTGGATAACACGGCGCAGGCATCGCGGATCAGAGTCGCCGAATCCAGAATGGAATCGGGATAGATGGCGGTGAGATCCGGCCTGGCAACAGCTAGAGGCTCGCGACTAAACAGCAGATAGCGAAGATTGTCGTGAGCAGGCAGGGCCCGCAACAGCTCACCTTGCAGCTCACGACCCATGGTATTGCCACGCTGGCTCCCGGCCAGATTGACGATCACATAACGCCCAAAACTGCGGGTCTCATAATCGGGATTGCAAGGACAGGGTATGTTGGTTGCGAAGGTTTTCCCCTCAACAATCGCCAGCATCCTGTTGACGAAGTGAGGCTCGCCAGCGGCGGCCACTTCACGAGCTCTCAGCCGGAAATCGGGCAGCAATTTCTGCTGATTGTCACTCTTGTGCCGAAGCGGAAGAGAGACCAGACGGCCATTGGCAACAAACAGCATCTTGGCCATAGCGAGCTCGTCCGGCTCATCAAAAAGATTGATCACCAAATCAAACTGTCGTGCCTTCAATGCTCGCAACTGACGCCAACCATCGGCATCCCACAGACGGTCATTCAGCGTGATCGGGTGACAGGCCAAGACACCATCCACCTTTCGAGCTAACTCCAGATTACGTGGGCTGCAGAGCAGCTCGATCGTGGCATCGGGATAGCGCCGTTTGAGGGCATCCAGTGCAGGCAAAGACAGCACAAAGTCGCCGATAGCATCAAAACAAACCACTAGTAAAGAGCGGATAATCTTATCAGGTCGAACAGGTGCCGATTGCGCAGCAATCAAACGACGAGCAAAATGGAATTTGAGGATCTTCTTTAGATTCATAATAACTCAATCCTGGCAGTCACTCTTTGTCACATTTTTGCTCAAGATAATGGCCATAGGCTCTGTCTTCTATGGTCGTTTTAACAAGATCTACATCTATACACGATGGCTCAACACCTGATGCATTTAAATTATTAAGTTGTAATCTGCCCAGAAGGTAGTCTGCCGGCATTCGAATGGGATAAGCCACTTTAAGTAGTTTTTTAGCACCATTTAATGTCAAAATGTATCCTACAGCCCCCATAATCCCTCTTTTGGAATTTTTTGAAGGCTTCCTATATTTGTGAAGTCGATATCCGTGAGCCAAATTAGAATAAAAAGGCCACTTTTTTGCTTTCCCGTGATAAAGATATACCAAGTCATGATTAGATGTATTCAATAAAACGCTTACAATTTCTTTAAAGTTCATATGAATATGTGCATCATCTTCAAGAATAAGCATTCTTTCAATATTTTCATTTACTTGTTTTTCATATAGTTTTATGTGGCTCAGTGCACACGCTATCTCAGAGACACTAAGATTATGGCCACAGTATCGTTTCGCCAAATCAAGATCAGCTAATTCACGCTCTTGTTTGGTCAATTTTTTTGCATCGACCGCATCAAAAAATGAAAATGATATTTTATAGTGTTCCATCAACCATTTCATATTTTCTCTGCGTTCTAAAGAACGTTCTAAACTTATCACGTATACAGGTATCATAATTCATTCTCATATTTTGAGTTTAAGTTTTCACTCAACCACAAGTATATTAATCCAAGCGAAAAAACATACAGGACATTTTGTTGCTCAAATGGGACATCACTTAAACCATAAATAGCAAAAGTGAATGGGTATAGTGCGGCGATAGATAAAAATCCATTTTTCTTTATCGCCCTCAAGAATGGCAACCCCAAAAAACACAATAATGCAATAAGCCCAATGAAACCTCTAATAACCAAATTTTGCATATATTGGTTATGTGTGTGAGCAAGAGGATGCTCTAATATAACACTAGACATTTCCCCTGATTTTACTTGGCGTACTTTTAGAGAATCAAACCCATTGGTCCCAACACCTAGTAATGGATGATCTAAAAAACCTTTCCAAGCACCCTCCCAAGCAATCATCCTTAAACCCCATGATGTAGCAAATTGGCCTTTTTGAGCACTATTTATATCATAAGTTGCAGAATTAAATCGCTCTTGCAATATAGGACTATTCTGGTAAAAAATCATCATGACAACAATCGCAAAAACACCAACAAAAGAGTATTTAATAGGTTTTTGAAAATATTTTTTTAGGGCGAATAGTACAGTTAAAATCAATAATGCCAACCATACTCCTCGACTCTGTGAGAGATACAAACTATATAACAATGCACCAATAGAAAGTAAAGATATTGAAGCTATAAAAGCCGAGTCTTTTCTGTTGTTTTTTAAAACAAAAGCATTCAATAGAACAAAAGCAAATGCTGCTTGCGAGAATAAAATCGCATTGGTAAAACCATCAACTCTATATATTCCCTGGCTTTGCTGCCAAAAGCTCAAAACTCCAAATCCAATTCCTCCAACTATGAGGGAGTATTGACAGATATGCACAACAATATTTTTCCTAGGTATTAACAATCCAAACGCTGCAACATAAATTAAATTTCTAGCAACACCATATTGGTCACCATGAACAAAGCGATTTAAAATAACAAACAAAGCATAGCCTAAAAAAACAAACAGTAATCTACGGTCAACAAGACCAATCGCTCGCTTGCCTCCGATAAAAAAATTTAATAAACCGATGGCTATTGAAATTACTAATAAATTAGAAAGTATTGTCTTACCATTAGGTAACAAGAAAAGCCCACAAAATGTAAATGCCAAGGTCGAGGAAAACATTGTCGTGGTCAGACGGTCAAACCAGATCTGTAGGGATGAAGGCATAGATTACTTCCTGAATACATAATTTCCACGGATTTTTCGCCACAGCCCGAACACATCTGTGCGGGGGAAGATGGCGATCCGACGAATCTGGAAAAGGTCCTGGTGCATCGCTTTGGGGCCGCTATTGGTAGCGACGGCAAAACGATACCCAGCGGCGATAGCCTGCTCCTTGGCATTCTCGTTCATATCTCCGTAAGGGTAGGCAAACGAGAGCAGCGGATGGCCAAGCAGGGCCTCCAGTTGGCGTTTATTCTCCTGAATTTCATGGGCTTGTTGCTCGGCAGTGAGCTGACTCAAGCGGGGATGGGTCAGGGTATGACCCCCAATCTCTACATGACCGCTGGCGGCCAGCGCCTTGACCTGCTCGCCACTCATCAATGACACCTTGGTATCCGGATTGGTCGGATGCTCCACATCCCAACGGTTATAGCCTTCACCGGTGACCACGTACACCACAGCTTTGTAACCATATTTTTCCAGCAGCGGCAGCATGCGGGTCAGGTTGTCCTGATAGCCGTCATCGGCGGTGATCATCAGGTACTTCTTGCCGTATTGCAGACGGTGGATAAAGCCTTTGTCCGCCAAATCACGGAACGTCAGGGTTTCATAGCCGAGCCACTTCATCAGGCGCAGATGCTTCTCGAACATGGCGATCGGCATCCAGGTGCCGTGCACCCCTTTCTCGCTATCCTGCTCGATAAAGCGGTGGTACATGATGACCGGCATCTCGCGGCGCAGGGTTTCCACCACCGCATCTTGATAGATGGACTCCAGCCCGGAGACGACACCCTGCAAGCCGTACTCGTCCTGAATGCGCTGACGAATGGTCTCCGGCACCGTTTTACTGGCCAAGGCAGATGCAATCTCTGCCTTCAGCGCAGCAAAATCGATAGCCAGATCCTTGGGACCAATATCACCAAAGTTGCTGGCCAGCGCCTCGTCCAGATTCTGTTCAGTCACCAGCCCGATGGCCTTGGCCTCGCCGATGGCAAACGCCGGACGACCGCACAACAGGGCTTCCATCGCCACCCGACCGGCGCCGATCACCAGATCGCTACCCGCCAGCAGCGCGGGCACATCGTCGACATAGCCAACAAACTCGGCGCGCCCTTCGAAACGGGCAAAGCGCTCCGGCACCTTGGTACCACTGACAATCCGTACCTTGCATGCATCGAGATCGAGCACTTCGTCGAGCAAGCGGTAACAAAGCTCCCCTTTGGGGCCGCTCAGGCGCCCGATGATGGCAATCACCGGTTTGGCATTGTCCGGCGCAGGCACAGGCTGGAATTTGTCGGTTTCGATACCGTTACGCAACACCTGCACGATCGCAGGATCGACCCCCAGATTGTCGACAATCTGATGGGCGATATCCTCACAAACGGCAACCGCCCGATAGCCGAGTGCATGGAACGCTTTGCGAGAAGCGTGCACCGGCTGGCGCCCATGCACCGTGGTGATCATCGGGGTACCGGTCAGCTTGCAGGCGACATAGCTGCTCCAGCCGGAGGCGCGGGAGTGAGCGTGTACCAACTGGATATGATGCTTCTTGATGAGATAGATGAGGTAAAAGACGTGCCAGAAGCGGCGCAGAATGCTGCGCTTGTTGAATCTCAGCTTGAAGACGGGGCCAAGCGTCGGTTTGGTCAGGGTATCTGAAACGTAAAAAACGTTGTGACCACGCCGGGTCAGTTCGTTACCGACCGTGGTGGCATAGACCTCGGCGCCCGTGACTTCGAGCTGGGAGAGTGCCATCAATATATTCATTGCGCGGTTACCCGGTAGAGAAGAGAGGAACGGCAAGCAGTCACAGACGCCAGAAACCGGAAGCAGGCGAGTACCCACTTCCGGTTTTGCGCTCAAACTGCCGCGTTGTGCTCACCCGTTAGCGGTTGAGCCAGGCCATGTAATCCGCGACCCCTTCGGCAACGGTTTTGAACTCGGCGTCATAACCCACGCTGCGCAGCTTGGTCATGTCAGCCTGGGTGAAGCTCTGGTAGCGGCCCTTGAGGTGATCCGGGAAGGGAATGTACTCGATGGCACCCTTCTGATGATGCTTGATCACCGCCTCGGCCACGTTCTGGAACGGCTCGGCACGGCCGGTACCGCAGTTGAAGATGCCGGAGTGCTGCGGGTTCTGCCAGAACCAGAGGTTTACCTTGCAGACATCGTCGATATAGATGAAGTCACGCATCTGACCACCGTTCGGGAAGCCGTCGCAACCTTCGAACAGCTTGGGATTCTCGCCCTTCTTCACCTGAGTATTGAGGTGGAAGGCAACGGAAGCCATGGAGCCTTTGTGCTGCTCGCGCGGGCCGTAGACGTTGAAGTACTTCAGGCCGACAACCTGAGAGTTGATCTCCGGCATCCAGCGGCGCACGTACTGGTCAAACAGCTGCTTGGAGTAGCCGTAGACGTTGAGCGGCTGTTCGAACTTGGGATCTTCGATGAAGTTGTCGTTGCGGCCACCGTAGGTCGCGGCAGAAGAGGCGTAAATGAACGGGATTTCACGCTCGATACAGTAGTGGAACAGATCCTTGGAGTACTCGTAGTTGACCTCCATGATGAACTTGCCGTTCCACTCGGTGGTCGCAGAGCAGGCACCTTCGTGGAAGATCACCTCGATGCCGTTGTCCCACTCTTCAAACTCGTCACCGGAGACGATCCGAGCCTGAAACTCGTCTTTGTCCATGTAGTCAGCGATGGTCAGATCGACCAGATTGACGAACTTGGTGCCGTCGGTCAGGTCATCGATGACCACGATATCGGTCCGTCCTTGAGCGTTCAGCTGCTTGACCAGATTGCTGCCGATAAAGCCAGCACCGCCAGTTACTACGATCATGGAGTTTGCCTCTCGTACGTTGATGGCTACATGTGACTGCTTGTTAAAGCTGTGTATAGTGAGCCAATTTGAAATTGCCGAAAAGTTTATCACGGGCCGCCCGGGGATTCGACCTTGTTCAAAACTGCCCCGAGCGGAACCTGTTGGAGGAATGAGTGATGAAAACCAGAGACAGGATCATTCACAGCGCGACCGAGCTGTTCAACGATCAGGGTGAACGCAACATCACCACCAACCATATTGCGGCGCACATGGGCATCAGCCCGGGCAACCTCTACTACCACTTCCGCAATAAAGAAGACATCATCCACTCCATCTTCGACCAGTATGCCCGCCACCTGAGCGAGAGCTTCGTCCCGACCCGCAACCGTGAAATCACCCTGCAGGATCTGATGGGCTATCTCGATGCCATCTTCTATCTGATGTGGCAGTTCCGCTTCTTCTACGCCAATCTGCCGGACATCCTGAGCCGTGACGAACCGCTGCAACAGAAGTACCTCAAGGCCCAGGAGCAGATGCGCTCCTCCGTGGTCGCGCTGCTCAGAAGCCTGCGCGAAGGGGGCATCATCGATGTCAGCGATGAAGACCTGCCGGATCTGGGCCAGACCATCAAGATGGTGGTGACCTGCTGGATCCCGTTCCAGATTGCCCAGGCCCCCAACACCCGCATCACCAAACCGCTGCTCTATCAGGGTGTGTTGAAGGTGCTGTTTCTGCTGCGCCCCTATGTGCAATCCCAGGTGGCCGGACAGATCAAGCAGCTGGAGCAACACTACCGCCAGCTGGCCCAACCAGTTGGGTGAGATCTGTTTCACATTTGTTGAATGTCAGCACAATCATTTGAATTTACCGCAACAGATTGCAGTAAAATGTTGCCCTCTGTTGATACGCAGCTGAAATAGCCAATAAGGATCGAGGATGTCTAACGGATTCTATCGTCACCTGACCGAGCAACTGAACCAGGTGCAAGCTGAAGGGTTGTACAAGCAGGAGCGCATCATCACCTCCGCCCAGCAGGCCAGCATCGCCGTCGGCGGTGAGCAGGTACTGAACTTCTGTGCCAACAACTATCTGGGGCTGGCCAACCACCCGGATCTGATTGCCGCCGCCCATCAGGGACTCGACAGCCACGGCTTCGGCATGGCCTCGGTGCGCTTCATCTGTGGCACCCAGGACCAGCACAAAGCGCTGGAGCAGAAGATGTCCGGCTTCCTCGGCACCGAGGACACCATCCTCTACTCCTCCTGCTTCGATGCCAATGGCGGCCTGTTCGAGACCCTTTTCGGCGCCGAAGATGCCATCATCTCCGATGCCCTCAACCACGCCTCCATCATCGACGGCGTGCGGCTGTGCAAGGCCAAGCGCTATCGTTACGCCAACAACGACATGGCCGAACTGGAAGCCCAGCTGAAACAGGCGGATGCCGATGGCGCCCGTTTCAAGCTGATCGCCACCGACGGCGTCTTCTCCATGGATGGCGTCATCGCCGACCTCAAATCCATCTGCGATCTGGCGGACAAATACGATGCACTGGTGATGGTGGATGACTCCCACGCCGTCGGCTTTATCGGTGAAAACGGCCGCGGTACCCACGAATATTGTGGCGTGCTGGATCGGGTCGACATCATCACCGGCACCCTGGGCAAGGCGCTTGGCGGCGCATCCGGTGGCTATACCTCCGGCAAGAAAGAGGTGATCGACTGGCTGCGTCAGCGCTCCCGCCCTTACCTCTTCTCCAACTCGCTGGCCCCCTCCATCGTTGCCGCCACCATCAAGGTGATCGACATGCTGGCCGAGGGTCACGACCTGCGCGCCCGCCTGAAAGAGAACAGCCAATACTTTCGCGAGCGGATGAGCGCCGCCGGCTTCACTCTGGCGGGTGCCGACCACGCCATCATTCCGGTGATGCTGGGGGATGCCAAGCTGGCCTCCGAAATGGCGAGCCGCATGCTGGCTGCCGGCATCTATGTGGTGGGCTTCTCCTTCCCAGTCGTGCCCAAGGGTCAGGCTCGCATCCGCACCCAGATGTCTGCCGCCCACACCCGCGAGCAGCTGGACAAGGCCATTGACGCCTTTATCCGCATCGGCCGTGAACTCGGCGTTATCTGATTTGAATCAAGGGGCTGCAGCCCCTTTTTTCTGCATTCATATTGAAGGAACAGCCATGAAAGCACTCTCCAAACTGCACAAAGAGGTCGGCATCTGGATGACGGATGTGCCGGCCCCCGAGCTCGGCCACAACGACCTGCTGATCAAGATCCGCAAAACCGCCATCTGCGGCACCGATATCCATATCTACAACTGGGACGAGTGGTCCCAGAAGACCATTCCGGTACCCATGGTGGTCGGCCACGAATATGTGGGGGAAGTAGTCGCCATCGGTCAGGAGGTGCGCGGCTTCGCCATCGGCGATCGGGTCTCCGGCGAAGGGCACATTACCTGCGGTCACTGCCGCAACTGCCGCGCCGGGCGCACTCATCTGTGCCGCAACACCATTGGCGTTGGCGTCAACCGTCCGGGCGCCTTTGCCGAGTATCTGGTGATCCCCGCGTTCAACGCCTTCAAGCTGCCGGACAACATCCCGGATGAGCTGGCTGCCATCTTCGACCCGTTCGGCAATGCGGTACACACCGCCCTCTCCTTCGATCTGGTGGGTGAGGATGTGCTCATCACCGGGGCGGGCCCCATCGGCATCATGGCTGCCGCCGTCTGCCGTCACGTGGGTGCGCGCCACGTGGTGATCACCGACGTCAACGAATACCGGCTGGAGCTGGCCCGCAAGATGGGCGCCACCCGCGCGGTCAACGTCAGCAAAGAGAAGCTGGCCGACGTGATGAGCGAGCTGGGCATGACCGAAGGGTTCGACGTGGGGCTGGAGATGTCCGGCGTCCCGAGCGCCTTCCAGGAGATGCTCGACAAGATGAACCACGGCGGCAAGATAGCCATGCTCGGCATCCCCCCCTCCACCATGGCCATCGACTGGAACAAGGTGATCTTCAAGGGGCTGTTTATCAAAGGGATCTATGGCCGCGAGATGTTCGAGACCTGGTACAAGATGGCCAGCCTGATCCAGTCCGGGCTGGATCTCTCCCCCATCATTACCCACAGATTCCACATCGACGACTTCCAGCAGGGGTTCGATGCGATGCGCTCCGGCCACTCCGGCAAGGTGATCCTGAGCTGGGACAAATAACCCATTTCACCCCTTGGTTACCTGAAACCCGGCGAATGCCGGGTTTCTTTTTATCTCCACCGCCTGAATTGCCGTGATATCGCCCAAAACTTTGTACGCAGAGTGTTTAACACTTCACACACAAGCGTTTAAATGGCCGTAACTATTCGGTTATAATCCCGTCGTTTACATGGATAATAAAAGACTGCTGGGAGTATATGAGCGTGTTGAAAAAACTGAGCTATTTGCTGGCTGTCGGGATGACGGCCGCCAGCTTGTCTGGGGCAGTGCTTGCTGCCGATGATATGTCGCCGGAAGCCATTGCCGAGCGGATCAAACCAATCGGTCAGGTCTATACCGCCAAGGATCTGGAAGGTATTGCCGGCGCGGGTGCCGCACCTGCTGCGACCGCCTCTTCCGGCCCCCGCGATGGTGAGACGGTGTTCAAGGGCGCCTGCTTTGCCTGTCATGATACCGGTGCCGCCGGTGCCCCCAAACGGGGTGACAAGGCGGCCTGGGAGCCTCGCATCGCCCAGGGTATTGATACTCTCAAGAAACATGCCATTGAAGGCTTCACCGGCAAGTCCGGCATGATGCCTCCGCGCGGCACGTGTGCGAACTGTAGTGATGAAGAGATTGAAAACGCCATCCACTACATGATCGACAAGCTGTAAGTATTTGAAAGGGCCGCAATTGCGGCCCTTTCAATCTCTCGGCTTCCGACTACTCTTGTAAGGTAGACATATCGGGAGTTGCTCATGTCGCCCCAAGCTATCGAACCCCACTACTCAACTCCTCTGTTGGCGTTGGTCTCTGCCATTATGGACTTTCCGGCGCCACAATCGGCCACGTCTGACGATTACGACGCCCTGATCCGGCAGATTGACCAACTCTGCCCGCTGCAACACTTCGGCATGCTGGGCCTCGCCGATACCGGCCTGAACTGGCTTTACGCCTACAAGATAAGCGACATCTTCAAGCAGCAACTGGGGCGGGAGCAGTCCCGCATCACCGATCAGCTCACCCAGCTGGATGAGGCCGAAGGGTGGTGCGTCTTTCCCATCGAGCATGGTCAGGTACAGTGGCTGCTGGCTCGTGGCACACCCACCGATCTACCGACCCTGCGCCTGCTGCTGGAGTGTCTGGCCAAGCGGCTGACCGAAACCCAGGCGGGCTCCCATCTCACCGAGCTGCCTTCGCCGCTGATCCGCAAAGACCCGAACTGGAAAAAGAAAATCGAGAGCATCAGCCGCATCATGCGGCTGGCCAATACCCTGCCGGGTCAGGCGCTGTTTTCCCAGCTGGAGGCGGTACTGCGCCAAATGCTCGCCATCGAGGACATGCTACTGGTCAGGCTAACCAGCCAGAAGCTGGAAAAGATCTACCCCGCCAATCCTCATCAGGGGGACGAGTTCATCAGCGGGTTGTGCCACAGCACCAGCAATATCGAGGTGAACAGGGAGTCTCGCTACTGGCACAGCATGCCGCTGCGGCTGCAGCAACAGTACTTCGCCCACTTCATCATCAGCACGACCCAGCCGCTGGAAACTGACGACAAGCTGTTCCTCGACTTCCTGCGCGGCCAGCTAACCCTGCTGCTGGAGCTGAGACGGATCCGCCAGCAGCTCAACGACATCAATACCGAAGACTCCATCAATCAGCGGCTGCAACAGCTGCGCCAGACCAACCTCAGACTACAAAAGCAGCTCAAGCAGCATCAGGAGTTGGAACGGCGGTTGCAATTCGATGCGCTCCACGACCCGCTGACCCAGCTGCCCAACCGCGCCCTGTTGATGAACCACCTCAACCACGCCATGACCCACTACAACCGCTACAAATCGCCGGGATTTGCGGTGATCTTCATCGATGTGGATCACTTCAAGCAGATCAACGACACCCTGGGCCACAGCGCGGGAGATCAACTGCTCAAGGAGGTGAGCCGCCGCCTACAGACCTGCATCCGGCAAAATGATCTGGTGGCCAGACTGGGCGGCGACGAGTTTGTCATCTATCTGGACAGCAGCAAGAGCGACGATGACATCAGCCCGGTGCTCAACCGCATTATCAGCCGCCTCTCCTACCCGTTCCGGCTGCTCGGCAACGAGCTGAGCATTACCATCAGCCTTGGGGTATCGAGCGTCTCGGAGCAGACCACCGATATCAGCCAGCTGCTCCATCAGGCCGATCTAGCCATGTATCAGGCCAAACGCAATGGCCGCAGTCGTATCGTCAGCTACTCGGAAGATTGCATCAACCAGAACTGGAACTCGCCTGAAGAGATGCTGGCCAGAGCCTTGCGGGAAGGGCGTATCGTCCCCTATTTCCAGCCGGTGATCCGGCTGCAGGATAGCCGCCTGACTGGGCTGGAGGTGATGGCGCGCTGGCTGACCGAGGAGGGTATTCTCAAGGATGCGTTCGACTTTATTCCGCTGGCAGAGCAGTGCGGCCTGATTCTGGAGCTGGATTACCAGATCCTGCGTCACACCTGTCAGCAACTGAAGAACTGGCTGCCAATCTCCGGGCAGAGCAAGTTCAAGGTCGCCATCAATCTGTCGGGCAAGCATCTGGTCAACCATGACCACATCATGCGGCTGATGGGGATCATCGAGGAAGAGGGCGTTGCCCCGGGTTATCTGATCTTTGAATTCAACGAGCGGGAGCTGTCGCGGCAAGATTCCGATGCGCTGGCATCCCTGCATGACCTGAGGGCCAAGGGTATCCAGATCAGCCTCGATGATTTCGGCACCGGCTTCTCCTCCCTCAACGCCCTGTTCCACTTCCCGGTGGATTACATCAAGGTGGATGACAGCTTTACCCAGCGGATGCTGCAATCACCCAAAGATTTGGCGCTGATCCGCGCCATGCGGGATATCTGTCAGGATCTCGATTACACCCTGATAGTGGAGGGGATCGAGAACCAGCTGCAGTTGCAGAAGCTCATCGATATCGGCTGCCAGATGGGGCAAGGGCGCTATATCTCTCCGCCGATGCCGGGAGCTGACATAGTGCCGCTGCTTACCCCGGCCAATCCGTAGCATTAATCCTTCTTGAACAGCGCCCGCAGGTTGGCAACGCCGACCTGCCCCTTCTGCTGGCGCTCCTCGGCGGTCACCTTCCTCTGGTTTTCCCACTCCAGATCGTCCTGCGGCAGCTCCAGCAGGAAGCGGCTCGGCTCGGGCCGTACCGACTCGCCAAACTGACGCCGCTCCTTGCAGAGGGTAAAGGTCAGCTCGGTCTGGGCCCGGGTGATGCCCACGTAGGCGAGACGCCGCTCCTCCTCCACGTTGTCCTCGTCAATGCTGGTCTGGTGGGGCAGCAAGCCCTCCTCCATCCCCACCATGTAGACATAGGGGAACTCCAGCCCCTTTGAGGCGTGCAGGGTCATCAGCTGCACCTGATCGGCATCATCCTCCCCCTCGTTGCGCTCCATCATGTCGCGCAGGGTGAGGCGAGTGACCACCTGAGCCAGCGTCATCGACTCTTCCAGCTCATCCCCTTCCAACATCTCGGTGATCCAGCGATAGAGGGTGGAGACGTTCTGCATCCGCATTTCGGCCGCTTTCGGGCTGGGGGAGGTCTCGTAGAGCCACTCTTCGTAGTGGATCTCCTTGATCATGTCCCGCACCGCCTCCACCGGATTGCCACGCAACGCCTGATCGCCAAGGCGAACCAGCCAGTTGGTGAATGCCTGCAGGGCCACAAGGCCACGGCCGGAGAGGTGCTGCTCCAGCCCCAGCTCGAAGCTGGCGGCAAACAGGCTCTTGCCGCGCTGATTGGCATACTGACCCAATTTTTCGAGGGTGGTGGGGCCGATCTCGCGACGCGGCAAGTTGACTACCCGCAGGAACGCAGTGTCCTCGTCCGGGTTCACCAGCAACTTGAGATAGGCCATGATGTCCTTGATCTCGGTGCGGGAGAAAAACGAGGTGCCGCCCGAGATACGATAGGGGATGCGGTTGGTCATCAGCGCCTTTTCGAAGATGCGCGACTGATGGTTGCCCCGATAGAGGATGGCGTAATCCTTGAACCGGGTGCGGTTCATAAACTTGTGGCCCATCATCTCGGCGGCGATCCGCTCCGCTTCGTGCTCCTCGTTCTTGGCAAACAGCACCTTGAGCTTCACCCCCTCATCCAGCTCGGAGAAGAGCGCCTTGTCATAGACGTGCGGGTTGTTGGCGATCAGGATGTTGGCGCACTTGAGGATCCGCCGCTTGGATCGGTAGTTCTGCTCCAGCTTGATGAGCCGCAGATTGGGAAAATCTTCGTTCAGCAACACCAGATTCTGCGGTTTGGCGCCGCGCCAGGAGTAGATGGACTGGTCATCATCCCCCACCACGGTAAAGCGGGCGCGCTCCCCGACGATCTGCTTCACCAGCTCGTACTGGCTGGTGTTGGTGTCCTGATACTCATCGACCAGCAGGTAACGGATCTTGTTCTGCCAGCGCTCGCGCACCTCCTGATTGCTCTTGAGCAGCAAGGTGGGCATCACGATGAGGTCGTCAAAATCCAGCGCGTTATAGGCCACCATCTGGCGGTGATAACGCTCGTAGAGCTGGGCCATCAGCACCTCTTCCGGCCCGCGGGCGATGCGCATGGCGCGGGCAGGCAGGATGAGATCGTTCTTCCAGTTGGAGATCTGGCTGATAAGGGCCGAGAGCTTGTCCTTGTCGTTGTCGAGCTCGTCTTCGGTGAGCTCCTTGAGCAGCGCCAGCTGATCGGTGTCGTCGAACAGGGAGAAGTTCGCCTTGAGATTAAGGCTCTTGTGCTCACGACGAATAATATCGAGACCCAGGGTATGGAAGGTGGAGACCATCAGCCCCCGCGCCTCCTTGCGGCCCAAAGTCTGGCCGACCCGCTCCTTCATCTCCCGCGCCGCCTTGTTGGTAAAGGTGACAGCAGCGATGTTGCGCGCACTGTAGCCGCACTGCTGCACCAGATAGGCAATCTTGTTGGTGATGACGCGGGTCTTGCCCGATCCGGCACCCGCCAGCACCAGGCAAGGGCCGGAGACATACTTGACCGCTTCGTTCTGATTGGGGTTGAGCTTCATGGGCCGGATCTCTTGGCTTATGATGAGGGGCGGCATTGTACCAGAAATCACCCGACGAGCCGTACCTGCTGCACAGCAAGCAACCGCCCATCGGGCTTATCGCGCCTTGTGTTCGGGCGCTATTTTCAGGATCATGACCGACCTTTCGAGATGATGACTTTTTCCAGATGATGAGGGGAGCATGAATCAGCAACAGTACGACCAACTGCGCAGCCAGTTTCCGGCCTTGGCGCAGGAGGTGAACGGCCACCCTCTGGTCTATCTGGACAACGCCGCCACCACCCAGAAGCCGCAAGCGGTGCTGGATGCCATCGCTCACTACTATCGGGCCGACAACGCCAACGTGCACCGCGCCGCCCACGCCCTGAGCGGCCGTGCGACCCGCGCCTTCGAAGCTGCCCGCGAAACGGTCGCCCGCTTTATCAATGCGCCCCGCAGCCACGAAGTTATCTGGACCCGCGGCACCACAGAAGCGATCAATCTGGTGGCCCAGAGCTGGGGAATGAGCGAGCTCAGGGCGGGGGACGAAATCATCCTTAGCACGCTGGAGCATCACGCCAACATCGTTCCTTGGCAGCTGGTCGCCCAGCGCACCGGCGCGGTGATCCGGGTTATCCCGCTCGATGAGCGGGGCGATCTCGATCTGACCGCCTATCACGCCATGCTGGGGCCACGCACCCGGCTGGTGAGCGTGGCCCACGTCTCCAATGCCCTTGGTACCGTCAATCCGATCGCCCGCATGGTAGCTGCCGCCAAAACGGTTGGCGCCGTGACGCTGATCGACGGCGCCCAGGCGGTGGCTCATCTCGAGGTGGATGTGCAGGCCATCGGCTGCGACTTCTACGCCTTCTCCGGCCATAAGCTCTATGGCCCGACCGGCATCGGCGTGTTGTGGGGCCGCACCGAGCTATTGGAGCGGATGCCGCCCTGGCAAGCCGGTGGCGAGATGATCGATCGGGTCAGTTTCAGCGGCACCACCTTCAATACCCTGCCCTTCAAGTTCGAGGCGGGTACCCCCCATATTGCTGGCGCTATCGGCCTCGCCGCCGCTATCGACTTTGTGATGGCGCAAGATCGGCAATGGCTCGCCCAGCATGAGCAGAGCCTGACAGACTATCTGGTCGCAGGCCTGCAACAAGTGCCGGGGCTGCGTCTGATCGGCGAACCCGGCCAACGCGCCGGTGCTGTCTCCTTCCTGCTCGACGACATCCACCCGCAAGATGCCGCCACCCTGCTCGATATGCAGGGGATCGCCTTGCGAGTCGGCCATCACTGCGCCATGCCACTGATGGAATCGCTCGGGATCGGCGGCACCATGCGCGCCTCGCTGGCCTGCTACAACAATCGGGATGATGTCGACGCCCTGCTGGCCGCCCTGCACAAACTCAGTGACTTTTTCTAAGGCAGACAACCGAATGAGTGATCTCGCAAGCTATACCCGGATTGGCCTTGAGCCCAATGCCGACCGCATCCGCCAGCAGTTTGCCGCAGCTCTCGGCTGGGAGAACCAGTACCGGCTCATCATCCAGCTCGGCAAGCTATTACCCGTACTACCAGGCGAATGGCAGCAGGAGGCATTCCGTCTCAAGGGATGTGAAAGCCAGGCGTGGCTGAAGGGAGAAAAAAGCGAGGATGGCTGCTGGCACTTTGCCTGTGATTCCGATGCTCGCATCGTACGGGGCCTTATCGTCATCGTGCTGGCCGCGCTCAACCACCAATCGTCTGCGGCGATCCAGGCTTTTGATATGGAAGGATATTTCAGCGAACTGGGGCTTGAGAAACACTTGAGCCCGTCACGAGGTAACGGGCTCAGAGCGATCGTGCAGGCGATCCGGGGGCGGGTTGTCTAACCCGCTTTGTGCAGAGGTCGATTACGCTTCGCCAATCGATCCAGCTTCTTCATTCCCGGCCTCTTTCTCGGCGCGGGCTCCCCGCTCGGCAATCTTCTTCAATACCCGGGACGCGGCAACCAGCCCAAAGGTTGCCGTCACCGGCGTTACGGCGCCAAAGCCGGAGGCGCAATCCATCTTCATGGTGCCATCGCTGGCCGCCTTGGCCTGACAAGTGCCACCATTACCATCCGGATAACTCAGCTGCTCGGTTGAGAAGACACACTCCACCCCGAACTTGCGCGCCGGATTCTTGCTGAAGTTGTGCAACCGGCGCAGGTCAGAGCGCACCTTGGCGGCCAACGGATCCTGAATAGTCTTGGCCAGATCGGCCACGGTGATTTGGGTCGGATCCATCTGCCCGCCAGCACCACCCGCCACAATCACCGGGATCTTGTTGCGCTTGCAGAAGGCAATCAGTGCCACCTTGGCCTTGACCGAATCGATGGCATCCACCACATAGTCAAACTCTCGCTTGATATGCTCGGCCAGATTGTCGGCAGTGACGAAATCATCTACCTCGATCACTTCGCAATCCGGGTTGATGGCGCGAATGCGCTCGGCCATCACCTCGGTCTTGAGGCGACCAACCGTCCCCTGCATGGCGTGGATCTGGCGATTGGTGTTGGTGATGCAGATATCGTCCATGTCGATCAGGGTGATCTGATTGATACCGGCACGGGCCAGCGCCTCCGCCGCCCAGGAGCCCACGCCACCGATCCCCACAACACAGACTTTCGCTTGGCTAAAGGAACGCAGGGCGTTCTGACCATAAAGACGGGCAATGCCCCCGAATCGCTGTAGATATTCTGCTTTCATACCACCACCTTGCTTGAGGGCGGCCATTATAACGACAACCAACGCCAGCGGCGATGGCAGAACCGGAGAAAATCGAGGAGGAAAAACAGGGAAAACGGCAGAGAAGAGGAAACAAAAGGTCAATAATCAGGCGACTTTCTGAATTGCAGGCAATAAAAAACCCCGCTCATCGAGCGGGGTTTCTTGGATTGGGTGCCTGGCAGTGTCCTACTCTCGCATGGCGAATGCCACACTACCATCGGCGCTACCGCGTTTCACTTCTGAGTTCGGCATGGGATCAGGTGGTTCCACGGCGCTATGGCCGCCAGGCAAATTCTTAATCTAGAAAGCTGACGTGAATAACGATTTGCCTATTGGCTTGTCGCTATCACTGAATTAGGTAGTAGTTCTTGGGGTCTGTTACAAGTCTCAGAACACTTCTTGGGTGTTGTATGGTTAAGCCTCACGGGTAATTAGTATGGGTTAGCTCAACACGTCGCCGCGCTTACA